>PXAU01000201.1 GCA_003567075.1 Trueperaceae bacterium | reverse complement strand
CCTCGGCGTCGGTGTAGCGCATGGTGGAGCCCAGGTAGCCGAAGGTCCAGCGCGGCGCGAGCGGTGCGTAACCGGTCAGGTCCTGCAGCCGCCGCACCACCTCCGGCAGTCCCGGGCCGACCAGCACGTACAGGTCGAGCTCGCGCGCGCGCAGCTCCGCGTAGCGGAAAGGCCCGTCGTAGTGGTCGATCTCGCAGCCGAGATCGAAGACGCTCTCGGTGCCGGTGTCGTACAGCAGCCCGACCGCGTGCCCGTCGCGCGTCAGCGTCACCACGAAGGGGAGGTGCTTGTAGAGCGGGTCGGAACGCTCGGCGTCGTACCCGAGGGCGTCGCCGGGCCATAGCCGGAAGCGCCGGTGGTGCCGGTCGAGCGGACCGCTGGCCTCGCCCAGGCCCAGGTACACCTCTTCCGGATCGCGCCTAAGGGTATGGCGCACGCCGCGCCGCCCGACGCCCGCGTGGCGGTACGCCAGCTCGGGGTGGTCGCACAGGAGCGGCGTGCCGTCAGGCAAGCACCAACGCAGCGCGAAGGGCGCATGCGTCACCTCGACCCGCACGCCTGGCCCCTGCAGCATCAGGCCGTCCGACCGCTCCTCCACGCGCGCCTCCGGGCACGCGAACACCGACAGGTCGTCGCGCTCGCGTCCCTCGCGCGGCACGTCGCCAGCGCGGCCGACCACCGCCCACGTGCGCAGCACCGACGCGATCCCACTGGGGCGCCACTGCAGCCGCACCACGTCGTCCTCCAGCACGGTCAGCAGGGCCCGGGCGGGCCCAGACTCGGCCTCGAACGCCAGTCGCGGTCCGTCGCACCCAACGAAGCGCATCGCACCTGCCTCATGCCACGGGTCGGCCATCGTGCTCCACCTCCAGTCGCTCGTCCTGCACATGCAGACGCTGCAAGCGGCCGTCGGGCAGCCGCCGCGTCAAGCGGCACGGTCGCCAGGGCGGCCGGCGCGCCCCACCGCGGGGTGTGAGCCCGAAGCCGGCCAACAGCATCGCGGCCAGCACCCGCACGGGACCCTGGATGCGCTCGCAACTGCGGGCCAGCCGCAGCGGGCGTACGCCCGTCAGGGAGCCGTCCGCAGATGCTTCGAGCGCGGCACGCACCGCCCTCGCCGAGCCGCCCAAAACCATAGTCATGACACGTCCCTGACACGCTTCGTGACGCTCCGAGCCTTTGACGCCATGGTCATCATCACCGTATACTCGCAAGCAACCATCCGCAAGGCGTGCGTCGGCGCGAGCGCGGCTCGGACGACGTCGCGCGCGAGCGCGAGAACCTGCGCTGTACGGGCTCGCCGCCCCATCGCTCGCCTCGCGGGTGTCCACCGCGGTCTTCGTCCCACGCATCACGGGCCGGCGCCGCACGCTTCCCCAGGAGGTCCGCATGTCCAGCCGCTTCCGTCTGCTCGCCATCGCCACCGCCGCGCTGCTCTTCGTCGCCGCCGCCGCCGCCCAAGTCGAACTGCGCGTGACCTGGTACGACGACGGCGTCGAGGGCATCGTCCTGCGCGACCTGCTCGACCGCTTCGAGGCCGAGAACCCCGACATCCGCGTCGTGGTCGACACCGTCCCTTACGCCACCGGCATCTTGCAGTCGCTGCCACTGCAGCTCGCCTCGGGTGAGGCCGCCGACATGGCGCGCGTCACCAACTTGGGCGGCCTGTCGCAGTACTTCCTCGACATGCGCCCGTTCCTGAGCGATCCCGACTATTGGGAGACCAACTTCGGTCCCTTCCTCGACTGGATGCGGCCCGAGGGCTCCGACGCGATCCCCGGCTTCATGACGCAGCTCACCGTCACCGGACCCTTCATCAACCGCACGCTCTTCGACCAGGCTGGCGTCGAGGTGCCCACGGGCGACACCACCTGGGAGGAATGGGCCGAGGTCACCCGCGCCGTCGCGGCCGCCACCGGCACCCCCTACGCGATGGCCATGGACCGTACCGGCCACCGCCTGGCCGGCCCCGCGATCAGCCAGGGTGCGCAGATCTTCGGTGAGGACGGTCACGCCACCATCGACGACGAGGGCATGCGCAGCATGATGCAGCTCATGGTCGACTGGCACGCCGACGGCACCATGGACCCCGAGGTCTGGATCGCCGCCGGTGGCGGTTACGCGGCCGCCAACGAGCCGTTCATCAACGCCCAGATCGTGCTCTACATGTCCGGCAGTTGGCAGGTCGGGCAGTTCAACGAGCTGATCGGTGACGCCTTCGACTGGGAGGTCGTGCCCAACCCGTGCGGCCCCGCCGCCTGCACCGGCATGCCCGGCGGCGCCGCCCTTGTCGGCATCGCCGACACCGACCACCCCGAAGAGGTCGCCCAAGTGATGGAGTACCTGGCCCAGGAAGACGTGATGGCCGAGTTCTACGCCCGCACGCTCTTCATCCCTGGGCACCTGGGCTTGGCCGAGGCCGGCATCGACTTCGAGACCGACGTCGAGCCGGCCGCGCAGGCGCTCGCCGTGTTCTCCAGCGAGGTGCCGAACCTGCACCCGATCGCCTACGAGCTGCAGGCCTACCCGTTCAACTTCGTCGTGTTCGACAGCATCCGCGATCGCCTCACCCAAGTCTTCGTCGGCGAGCTGACGCTCGACGAGGCGCTGGCACGCGCACAGGCCGACATCGATGCGGTGCTGGAGGAGGAGGGCGAGCGCTGAGCCGGGGCTCCCCACGCCGCCTCGAGCGCGAGGCCTTACGTTGACACGGGCGCTACCGGTAGCATGCCGGTAGCGCCCGCTTCTCGTCATCCGCGCGCCCTCACCGGGCACGCCGCGCACCGCGCGCACCACGCGCACGCCGCGCACCAGGAGGCCCATGGCCGGCAAGACCACCCTCAAGCAACGCACGAGCAGCCTCGCCGGCCTCGGTGTCCAAGGGCTTTACGCACTCGTCATGAACGCGCTCGGGTTCCTGATGGAGCCGTTGCAGCGCCTGGTCGGCCAACGCCGCATGGCGTACATGTTCCTGCTGCCGAACCTGCTGGTGTTCGGGATCTTCATCCTCTTCCCGATGGTGCTCAACATCTACTACGCCATGACGGCCGGCACCGCGCTCTATCCACAGGACCGCACCTTCGTCGGGACGGCGAACTTCGAGCGGCTCTTCACCTGCACCGACTACACCAACCCCAACACCTGCCTCGAGGACCGCTTCTGGCGCGCCGCGCGCAACACCGGCGTGTTCGTGGTGTTCCAGGTGGCCGGCATGGTGGCCATCTCGCTGCTCACCGCCATCGTGCTCAACCGCAAGATCCGCGGCCTCGGCTTCTTCCGCAGCGTCTTCTTCTACCCTGTGCTGCTCTCACCGGTGGTGGTGGCGCTCATCTGGAAGTGGATCTTGCAGCGCGAAGGCGTGCTCAACGCCGTGCTGGTGTCGCTCGGCCTCGACCCCGTCAACTTCCTGCTCAGCGGCAGCTGGGCGATGACGTGGGTGATCATCGTGACCATCTGGGCCAACATGGGCTTCTACACGCTCATCCTGCTGGCCGGCCTACAGAGCATCCCGGCCGAGCTCTACGACGCCGGCGCCATCGACGGCACCTCGACGCTGCAGTCGTTCCGGCACATCACGCTGCCGCTCTTGATGCCCACCATGATGGTCGTGCTGGTGCTGGCGCTCATCCGCGCGGTGCAGATGTTCGACGAGGTGTTCGTCCTCACCGGCGGCGGCCCCGGTAGCGCCACGCTGCTGATGGTGCAGTACATCTACAACACCGGCTTCGGCACGCAGAACCCCCGCTTCGGCATAGCCGCCGCTGCGAGCGTCACGCTGGGCGCGGTGCTGTTGGTCGCCACCCTGATCCAGCTCCGTATCGGTCGCAGCAGCGAGAGGCACCTGGCATGAGCGGCGCCCTGCGCTTCCTCACCCGCCGCCGTGGCGGCCGCCGCTGGACCGCCACCGACGTGCTCAGTTACGCCTACCTGCTGGCCGGCGTCATGGTCATGTTCGGGCCCGTCGCCTGGCTGGTGCTCTCGTCGTTCAAGACGCCCGCCAACCTGCTGGAGTTCCCACCAACGCTGCTGCCGCTGGCGCAGGTCCACGTACCGGTGGAGGGCTACGAGCGCGACCTGCCGCTGTTCGAGGTGGTGCTCGACGACGG
>PXAU01000351.1 GCA_003567075.1 Trueperaceae bacterium | reverse complement strand
TTCTTCCGTGAATATTAAACCGGCGTCCTCACTTGCAATTTTGTTTATTCTGATAATAATCAGCGCATGCGCCTCTCAGGAGCATACTGCACAGGCCCCGGAGGTCGAGATGACCTTCCAGGAGGTTCCCATGCCCGATCAACTCATATCAGATGAATTTCCGCGCCCCGATGAATGGGCGAAATATCCCGGCGGGCAGCAGGTGCTGAACCGGACGATTCAGCTTTCAATCCGCATTCCCGAACAAGCCCGAAGAGAAGGATATGCAGGCAGGGTCATCATCACCTATGTTGTGGATGAATACGGTGAAGCCGGCCGGGTTGAAGCAGTTATGAGCCCTCACGAATCGATTACCGAAATGTATCGGAGTATAATTGAAAACCTGAATCAATGGGAACCGGCAATTCTTGATGACGAACCGGTGGCTCAGCAATATATGATCATATCTACTTTCAGAGATGGAAACGCTGAAGTAAATAATTGAATTAACTTTGAACCCCGGTGGCAAGTTGAATTCAAATCATGTCCAAAAGGAATCTCCCAACAAAAATCTGCCCCGTCTGTAACCGCCCCTTCACCTGGCGGAAGAAGTGGGAGAGAGACTGGGAAAATGTGATTTACTGCAGTGAGAGGTGCAGGAGAAATAAGAATAAGTCTATAAGTAGATAGTTTAATGTAAAACTATGTGAAGTATTCATAAATACAGGAACATCGGGATTGAGAGACAGGTGCAGATTGTTGTGATGTTTGTTATGAAAAACTTGATACATACTTTTTTAGGCCTGTCATTCTTAGGCATAACAGTTCTACTGATTTCTCCCCAAACCGCGACATCACAAAATTCAGGTGAGGAGGCCGTGATCGAAGGAACAGTTCTCGATTCGGGGGGCGTGCCGGTTCCCGGTGCAACTGTATCCCTGTTATTGAGTAACGAAGAGCTCGTGACGGGAACAAGCACTTCTTCTGAAGGAGACTTTCGGCTGGATGTTGAGCCGGGTACATACATTCTCAGAGTTAGCTTTGTGTCGTACACTCCATTTAAGGAGACAATTGAGCTCAGGGATGGAGATGTGTATGAAATTGAGGAGATCCGGCTAAATGCAGAAACCCAGCAGCTCGATGAAGTTGTGGTGGAATCGGAACCGGCAGCCATGGAGATGCGCTTCGACCGGCGCATTTACAGGGCTGATGCGGAAGTGGAGGCGATTGGAGGAACGGCTCTCGATCTGCTCGAAACCATCCCGTCACTAGAAACCGATTTTGAAGGCAATGTAAGCCTCAGGGGCAGCGACAATGTCAGGGTGCTTATCAACGGCCGTCCATCGGCGCTTCTGAGCGGCGGTACCGAAGCCCTGGCCGCGATTCCGGCCGATAATATTGAACGTGTGGAAGTAATTACCAATCCCTCGGCCCGTTACGATGCGCAGGGGGATGCAGGAGTGATCAATATCGTGCTGAAAAGGAACCGGTTGGCCGGATTAAACGGATCGCTCTCAGGGCGAACGGGAATTCCAGGCGATCACAGGGCATCTGCAAACCTCAACTTCATGACCAACAATGCAAATTGGTTTACAAACTTCGGTTTTCGCTATCGCGACCGTCCCTCCGAACGAAACCGGTTTCAGCAGTTTCAGTCACCCGATACCTCTTTCATGTACACCCAGGCCCAGGACCGGATGCGTTCCGAGATCCGGGGTGATGCGAGGATCGGGGCGGAATTCTTTGTATCAGACAGGCAGACTATCACCCCCTCGGTTTTCTTCAGGCTGAGAGATCGAGACAACCGGTCCGATACGTTTTACCGTGATATGGATCTCAACGGCAATCTTTTCAGAGAGGTTTTTCGAGAAGATCTTGAGGATTCAGAAAGAACCAACCTGGAATTTGATGTGCGATACGATTTTGACATTGGTGGATCATCTAACCGGCAGTTGCGGGCTGATTTCAAAATAGATTACCAGCCCGACCAGGAAGCATCGAGCCTGCGCGAGTTTAATGAAATGACCGGTGAGGATATCGCCCGGCAGCGAACCGATAACCGTGAGGAGCGAACCAACTTGCTGTTCAACATCGACTATACCCAGCAGCTGGGCAACAACTCGGAAATGGAAGCGGGTATCCGTTCAACTAACCGCTGGGTTGACAACCGGTACCTCGTGGAGGAACTTCAGGACGGTACGTGGGTTCCTTTCGAAGGCTTCACAGACGATTTCACCTATCGTGAAAATATCAACGCTGCGTATTTTATTCTGTCGGGGCAGCTGGGAAATTTTTCTGCCCAGGGAGGGTTGAGGCTCGAGCAGACCCGCATCGATACGGAGCTGACGCTGAGCGGCGAAGGGGCGGAGCAAAGCTACCTGAATCTCTTTCCGAGCCTGTTTCTGAATTACGAGTTTAACGATCAGAATTCAGTGCAGGCAAGCTACAGCCGGCGGCTTTCAAGGCCGCGGTTCAGGAACATTCTTCCCTTTTCAAACTTTCGCGATTCCCGCGATATCTTTACCGGAAACCCGGAATTGAACCCGGTTTTTTCCGATTCGTACGAATTGAGCTATCTCAGGATGTGGAGTTCGGGATCGGTATCAACCAGCATATACCACAGGTACAGAACCGGAGTGGTGGAGCGTATTACAGAGCTTGACAGTGATGGGGTAACCCGGAGGTTTCCGATCAACCTGTCAACCCAGTCGAACTGGGGTTCAGAACTGGCAATTAATCAGCGACTGTTCGATTCGCTGCGGCTCAGGGCCAGCGCCAATTACTTTTTCTCGGAAACGGAAGGGACATTCCAGGACCAGGTGGTTGAACGTTCCACCAATGCGTTTTTCGGCCGCATGAGGCTCCAGTGGCGAGTAGCGGAGAACATCAACCTGCAAACCACCTACTTTTACCGCGGCCCGAGAACAACCACCCAGGGAACGCGGTCATCATCGTACAGCCTTAATTCCGGGATTTCTGTGAACCTGTGGGACGGAGATGCCACCATCTCACTCAGCGGGCGCGACTTGCTGAACACGCGAGGCCGGAACATCATAGTTGACGAGCCCAATTTCTACAGCGAAGACGAATCCCGCTGGCGAACGCGATCATTCCGGCTCAATTTCATCTGGCGGTTTAACCGGCTGAGCAGCTGAAGCCTGAAACTCCATCACACCATTCGCCCCCGACGTCACAAACTTCTCCACCCTCTCCGGATCATCCGGTTTTGTGAGCAGGCTTACACCTATCAGGAGAATGACATTGGCAGCCAGTCCAAACATACCTTCGTGCATGGGTACCGGTTTCAGTTCGGGCAACATCAAAAAGAATGTGTTGACCACAATTCCCCCAAAAAGCCCGGAAAGTGCACCTGCCTTTGTGGCGCGGCGCCAGTAGAACATGGCAAAGATTACCGGGAAAATCTGCGCCACGCCTCCGTATGAGCCGAGCAGCAGCGCCACGATCGACACATCAATCACCACGGCAAAGAGGTAGGCAATCAGTCCGATCGCCAGTACAAAGATCTGTATCAGCCGCCGTTCGATGTTATCGGGAAGCGGGTTTTTCAGGAGCGGGGCAATGGCATCGCGCACGGCAACTGATCCGGCCGAGTGCAGGATGGCGTCGCCCGACGACATGGATGCGGCCAGGGCTCCGGCACAGAAGAGGCCGATCACGATGGCCGGGAGTTCGAGCTGCATCAGGATGTGGGGCAGGATGCTGTCGGCCGGCACCACCCCCGGAAAAGCCACCACGGCTGAGAAACCGATCAGCAGAATCGGCACCAGGAAAATGAGGAATGTGGGGTACAGCACTACGCTGAGCCTGAGCGACCGTGCGCTTCTGGCCGCGTAGCTTCTCATGAAAAAATGAGGCCATACCGAAAAGCCGATGGCCGAAACCAGTACGGCCGAGCTGAATGCCCACCAGTTCCACGGGGTATCCCCATCGCCGGCCAGGCCGGGCGCTTCGAGCATGGCGGAGTGCCCGGCTTCCATGATTGCGGTGAACATTTCACCAACCCCGCCATACAGCGTGAAAGGCAGGTACAGGCCAAGAATCCACGCCAGCACCATCATGATCATGCCTTGGAAGGCGTTCGACCAACCAACACCCATCACTCCGCT
>PXAU01000246.1 GCA_003567075.1 Trueperaceae bacterium | reverse complement strand
TCGACCAGGTCGGCCGGGAGACCCATGACCACGGCGAACCACAGCCGCGCCAACGGCGTGGCCAGCGCCAGCCCCAAGCCCACGCTCACGGCCAGCGTGAGCCACCAGCTGAAGCGTCGCAGCGTCGCCACGGCGTCGGCTCGGCGGAGCAGGCTGATGACCACCTCGGTGTAGGCCAGCGCCGGGCTCTGCCACAACACCAGGAACCCGAACACGACGGGCCACACCGCCAGCGACGCGAGCGGCTGCGGCATGCGCCCGAGCACCGCCGTCACCAGCGTCTGCACCAGCATGGTGAGCAGCACCATGAGCACGAGCGGCGTGTAGAACGTTGCGAAGCGTCGCGGCGAGAGCTCCTCGCCGCGCCCGCCGCCGGTTGGCAGGTGCCGCGGCAGGAGCGCCCCGGCGCGCCAGCGCACGTACCCGAGTTCGGCCAGGACCCCGACGATGATGGCGCTCGCGGCCAACGGCGCCCCCGGCAACGCCTGCAGGAGCGCGCCGAGCGTGAGCGTGCTCACGCTCACCGCCAAGCGCACCAGCGTGCCCCAGATCACCACGCTGCTGAAGCCGACGCCGATGATTGCCCCCTGCAGGAAGCGGCGGTAGCCCGTGCCGAACGACCACGGCAGCATCGCCAGGAGCGCCCAGCGCGCGGCCGACGTCACCTCCTCCGGCAGGCCCATCACCCCGCCGAACAGCAGCTGGTAGAGCGGGCTCAGCACCAGCAGCGCGTGCAGCGCCGTGAGGCTCGCCAGCACGCCGAGCGCGAAGCGTCGCAACCGACGGTAGGCCGACCAGTCGCGCGCCAGCGCGGTCGAGGCCGGCAGCAGCGCCGTGGCGGGCGACTGAATGACCGTCGAGACCGCGAACACCACGCCCCAGGCAGCGAGCTGCACCTCGGGCTCGGCGAGGCGCGCGATCACCGCCACCACGATCACCAGCTCGGCGGTCATGAACAGCCAGCTGGCCGCCAGCGGCGACCACTGCCGGAGCACCAGCCCCGTGCTCAGCGGCGGCGTCCCCGCCGGTGCGGTCTCAAGCGACGTGATAGCGCTCCAACGCGTCATCCCGCAGCGCGGTGCCCGCACCCGGACGCTGGGGCACCACGAAGCGGCCCTCGGCCACCGTGGCGGGTTCCTCGAAGCAGTCACGCATCCAGGGGATGTGCTCGAGCAGGGTGCAGGCGGGGTGCGCCAGGGCGAGCTGGAGGTGCACCTGCATCATGTCGCCGATGTGCGGCACCACCGGCAGGTGGTGGGCGTGCGCGAGCTCAGCGACGCGCCACCACTCGCTGACGCCGGCCAGTCGGACGGCGTCGGCCTGCACGTAGTGGACGGCACCCGCGGCGATGAAGTCGCGGAAGGCGTCGAGCGTGTAGAGCTGCTCCCCCAAGGCGATGGGCGTCGCCAACGCACGCGCGAGGCGCGCGTGGCCAGGCAGGTCGTCGTACCAGATAGGCTCCTCGAGCCAGGTGACGTCGAACGCGGCGAGCTCGCGGCCGGCCTCGAGCGCCGTGGCGAGATCCCAGCCGCCGTTGGCGTCGACCATCAAGCGCGCTCCCTCGGGCAGCGCCTGGCGCACCAGTGCGACACGGCGCAGGTCGCGTGCGGGGTCGAAGCCGCCGCGCTCGTCCCTGCTCCCGACCTTGAGCTTCACGGCCCGGTAGCCCTGGGCGAGGCGCGCCTCGGTCTCGGCCACGAGCTGCTCGTCGCTGCGGTCGAGCCAGCCGCCGTCGGTGTCGTACGCCTCGAGCCGAGCCTCGTCGGAGCCTCCGAGCAGCCGCCACAGCGGTTCGCCGGCCGCCTGCGCCTTGAGGTCCCAGAGGGCCACGTCGACGGCGGCGTGGGCGAGGTGGGTGATGCCCGCGCGCCCCACCCACTGCAGCGGTGGGTGGCGCTGCAGCGTCGTCCAGAGGGCCTGGACGCTGCGCGGGTCACGACCGAGCAGCAGCGGGCCGTAGGCCGCCTCGATGCAGCTGGTGATCATCCGGTCGCTGGGAAGGTGGGCGTGGGTGCCGGTGTAGCCGGTGCCGACGAGCCCCGTGTCGGTGTGGATGCGGACCCCGGGGGCGCCCCAGTGCGACAGCTGGTGGCGCGAGTCGGCGATGCCGCCTGCGCTCACCGGCACGTGCAGGACGAACGTCTCGAGCGCGGTGATCTTCACGCCCTACCTCCTCGAGCGCTGGATCGCGCTCTCCGCGGGCCTGCGCGTAGCGCACGTGAACGCCTGCGCGGGTGGCCGCGCTTCGCGCGTTCGCGCTCAGCGCGGCTGCTTCACCTCGTCGAACGACCACCCCTGCTGCTCGCAGATGACCCGCACATGCGACTCCCAGGTCGGCTCGTGCGTCGGGCGCCCGCCCGGGAAGCAGTCGACCACCAGGTAGCGCAAGGGCTCGTCACCCACGCACGGCACCCGATGGAGCGTGCCGGGCGGGATCCGCACCAGGTCGCCGGGGCCGATCTCGCCTTGGTCCTCGGCACCCTCGCCGATCTCGACCCGGCCGCGCCCGGAGAGGACGAAGAAGACCTGCTCGGTGTCGTCGTGCTTGTGCAAGGGCGGCGCCTCGCCCGGCTCCATCACGCTGATGAAGCTCTCGCTCGCCACGGCCTCGGCGCGGTCCATCACGAGCTCGTTGGCGTGCGTGGGGAAGCGGTAGCGGGTGGTGTCGGTGGTGGAGAACACGTACCTCATGTCGTCGATCGGCTCCTCTCGGGGTGCTCGGGCGCGGCGGCCGGCAGCGGGACAGGGCGCGCGTCCTCGGTGGCGACGCTCCAGGCCAGCAGCTTCGCGCGCAGTTCGGCCAACAGCGCCTCGTGGCCCGCCACGCGCGCGAGGTTGCGGCGCTCGCCGGGGTCGGCCTCGAGGTCGTACAGCTCGTCGAGGTCGCCCATCGGGTCGGTGACGAGCTTGTGGCGGCGGGTGCGCACCATCTTGCGACGGCCCTCGGCCTCGCGCCAGCGCAGGGTCGCCTTGGCGGCCTCGAGGCCGCGCGGCGTCGGCAGGGCGGCCACGTCAGTCAGGCGGCACGGCGCGCCGCCCGCACCGTACTCGGCGAAGGTGGCGTCCTGCGCGGGCTCGCTCGTGACGGTGGGAAGCGGCCGGCCCTGCATCGCCGGCGGCAGCGGCAGGCCCTGCAGCGTCAGCAGCGTCGGCGCCAGGTCGATCAGGTTGACGGGGGCATCCTCGCGCGCGCCCGCAGGCACCCGGCCGGGCCACGACAGCAGCAGCGGCACCCGCGTGAGGCAGTCGTAGAAGGCCCCACCCTTGCGGGTCATGCCGTGCTCGCCGGCGAAGTCGCCGTGGTCCGAGCAGAAGGCCAGCAGCGTGCGCTGCTCGAGGCCGGTGCGCTCCAGTGCGTCGAGGATGCGACCCAGGCCGTCGTCGACGAAGCGCACCATGGCGTGGTAGGTGGCGATCAGCCCACGCAGGTCGGTCTCGCTGGCGTCGTCGGTGCCCAGTAGCTCGCGCAGCACGCGCGTCCGCTCGGGCAGGTCGGCGTCGGGCCCCGGCGGCTGCGGCAGCGCCACCGTCTCCGGCGGCACGAGCTCGGCGTACGCGCGCGGCACCTCGTAGGGGGTGTGCGGGTCGGGGAAGGAGACCCACAGCGCGAACGGTCGCTCGGCCTCGGCGCGCTGCTCCAGGAAGGTGACCGCCTGGGCGGCGACCAACCCGCTCGAGGCGTCGCGCGGATCGGTGTCGCTCAGCGCGTACGACACCGCCGCCGCTTGTCTGGGCATGCGCGTCCGCGGTGCGTGGGCGGCCTCGATCGCGGTCTCCGGGCGCACCCAGGGCATGCCGTGGGGCCCTGCACCGGGCGGCAGGCCCTCGTGCCCGATCTCGCAGCGCACGTCGAACAGCGCACGGTCCTCGCGCTCCGCGAAGCAGTGATCCTTGCCGATCAGGGCGAGCTCGTAGCCGGCCTCGTGCCAGAGCCTGAAGGCGTGCGCCTCACTGGCGGGCATGGGGGTCTCGTTCAGGCGCGCCCCGTGGCTGTGCGGCCAGCGTCCGGTCCACAGCGACACGCGGGCCGGGACGCACAGCGGTTGCGGGGTGTAGGCCCGCGTGAAGGTGGTGCCGGCGCGCGCCATGCGCTCCAGGGCGGGCGTGTGGCAGAAGCGGTTGCCGTAGAGG
>PXAU01000130.1 GCA_003567075.1 Trueperaceae bacterium | reverse complement strand
GACGGTCGCATGGCCCACGTCCTGCGGCACGAAGCGCGCTTCTTCGTCGGCGGAGGCTGCGTCCTCAGCCCCGGAACAGCATCGCCCGGCGGACCTCCTCGATCGCCTGCGTGACCGGGATCCTGCGTGACCGGGATGTCGCGCAGGTTCCACCCGATGCCGACGCCGAAGGTGCATCTGCCAACCGGTCGTCTGCTTCCACAGGTAAACTGTGCGCTGTCGTTGGTGTAGCTCGGGAGCTGAAGCGACGTCAGCGGCAAGCCGCACAGGGCATGACGTGCGGTCGATGCCGTGCTGGCGAGCGCAAAGCGCAACGTCAACTCCATGACCCGGGCGCTCCTGCGGCCGTGGAGGTGCATGTCGATGCGAAGACGGAACCGATTCGCCGGAGCCTCATTGACTGCGGTGCTAGCTCTCATGATGGCGTGCGGCGGTCCGCCCGGCGACGGCGCGCCGCCGCCGGCGGCGCCCACGAACGTGACGGCCACGCCGGGTGCCGGGTTCGTCACGGTCGCCTGGGAACACGATGGCGCCAACGCCACCGGTTTCGCGATCTACCGCGAACGCGTTGACACCGACCCTGCGATGGTCGTGCTGCACACGCGCGTCGGTAGGGACGGGAGCGAACTGGTGAGCGTGGCGCCGTCCGCGGACGCAAGCGTGCGCCCGCTCGATCTCGAAGCCATCGCCACGGTCGACGCCGAGGCGCGTTCGTACCGCGATGACGACGTCGAACCGGGCGCCAGCTACCGCTACGCCGTTGCTGCCCGCGGCAGTGGGGCGCGCGAGTCCTCGACCGCCGCGCACGAGGGTGCGCCGGTGGTGCCAGCTCCGGCCCCCGAGGCCGACCCGCGTCCCGTCGGCGAGAACCCCGACCCCAGCCGTTACCTGGCAGTCCTCGTACAAGACGACGATGGGAACGCCATACCGGGTGCGGCCGTCAGCGCCGCGCTGGTGCCGGGCGGTGACAGCGCCCGGCCACGGTCGGCCTTCGGCTGGACGGACGACGACGGCGTCGCGCTCGTCGTCGACCTCGAGGAGCACACGTGGATCGACGCTGGCACGTACGCGGCCATCGTCAGCATCGACATCCGCGGTCGCGGCATCGCCGGCGTCGTGGGTCGCTACGACACTGTGGAGGTACCGGGCACGCTTGCGGTTGCGACGGACGATACGCGCTTCGTCGACCTCACGATCACGCTCGCTGGCGCCGAGGAAGAGCACGCCTCCCTCACCTTCGTCGGAGCCATCGACGACTGGCAGGTCGGTGGAAGGTTCATGTCCGTGCCCGTGGCTGGCGCGCTGATCCGATCCCAAGCCGGCGCGTACGAGCTCGGCATCACCGCCATGGCGACCCCGGGCGTGAGCGCCTACCTGTGGCAGGACATCGACGTCTCCGACGCCTCCGATGTCGTCATCGACGTCGCGGCTGCGCCGACCTTCTCCGTCACGGCCGCCTTCGAGTCGACGGTCGACGGCATGGACGCGTCACGGGTCAACGTCTGCCCGCTCCCCGTACGCGATCGCTTCTGGATGGCCGGCTGGCGCTGCCTCGGCGCGGCCACAGCCCGCATGACGCCCCACGAATACCAACTCGAACTCAGCTACTCGTTGGAGGCCTCCGACGCCACGTGGTCGTATTACCTGGGCGTGGAGCGTCAAGCGTACGGTCCCGCCGGCGAGTCGCTCGACGTGGCGATCGGAGGAGCTTCGACCTTCGTGATCGAGTCGCTCGAGCCCGTCTACCGACCCGGAGACCGCGTCACCTTCGACGGCGGCCTGTTCGACCGCGGCGACCTGCCCTTCACCGACATCCTTCGCCGCGAGGACGGCTTGAGCCGGCCCGTCCTGCTGGAGCTCCGCATCCTCGATCCGAACGGCGACGTCGTGCACTCACGCTTCGGCAGCGGCAGGCTCCTGCGCCAACCATTTGTGCACGAGTTCATCCTGCCGAGCGACGCCGCGGGCGGCACGTACACCACGGAGGCCCGCTGGGACACAGGACCGTACCTCGGTGCGCTCACGGCCACCACCACCTTCCTCGTCGATGCGCCCGGCGAGCCACCCGCGCTCACGACCAGCACGCTGTGGCAGACCGATGGCTTCACGGGCTCCGTGACCGGTCTCGTGTGGGACGAGGACCGCGGCCGGGTGATCGCCAGCGGCGTCGGTGGCGTCCGCGCGTTCGATGCGACGAGCGGCGATGACGGCTGGGTGTTCGACGCCTGCATGAGCCGGCCTTGTAGCGTCAGCGACGTCTTCTTCGGCCCTGACGACACGCTGCTGGCGACCGTCGACCGCGGTGTCGGTGTCCTTGACCCCGACACCGGTGCGCTGCTGGAGATGGTCATCCCCGGCCCGTTCGAGCGCTCGGTGCGACAGACCGCCATGAGCCCTGACGGCCTCCTGCTCTTGACCTTCAACTCCGACCGCACCCTGTCCCTGTGGGACACCGACACGTGGACCGAGCGCTGGACGAGCGACACCGGCGACGACCGGGACGACCTTATCGTGTCGCTTGCCGTGAGCCCGGACGGCACGCGCCTGGCGAGTGGCAGGCTGGACGGCCGGGTAACGCTCCACGATGCCGAGGATGGCAGCGTCACCTTCACGTTCACCAACCACACTGGCGGCGACCGCAGTGGCTCGGTCTCCGGCATCGCCTGGCATCCTGACGGGTTGCTGATCGCCAGCGGCGGCGGCGACCGGCGCGCCCGCGTGTGGCAGGCCACGGACGGCACCGAGCTGGCGGCGCTCGAGCTCGGTGCGATTCCACGCCGGGTCAATGGCGTCGCTTGGTCGCCCGACGGTGAGTACCTCGCCGCGGTCGGCAGCGACGGTGCCCTCATCATCCAGGGAGCCGTGGCGGTGTGGCAGGTCGAGGGTTGGGAGCTCGAGTGGTCCACCATGCTCGACGGCCCCGACGGCTCTGCCAGGATCGTCACCTGGAGCCCGGATGGTGCCACCCTGGCCACTGGCGACGCACTGCGACGCGTCACGACCTGGGACGCTGCGTCGGGTGAGATCGAGTGGGTGCGCCAAGGCGATGCCAACAATGCAGGCTCGATCGCGTGGTCCCCCTCCGGTGCCCGCTTCGTCTCGGGCACTGTGGATGACAACGGCGTGCTGGTGTGGAGTGTCAGCGGCGAGTTGGTCGCATCGCTGCGCGCCGACGAAGGGCCGGAGAGCAACATTGGCCGATCGACCTTGGCGGTGGACTGGAGCCGCGACGGATCGAAGATCCTGAGCGCGCACCTCGAGGGTGGCGTCTCGCTCTGGGACGCGGCGACGTTCGAGGTGATCTACACCCGTGCTCGCCACGATCCGGCATGGAGCGTAGGCACTGTCAACGCCGTCGCATTCAGTCCTGACGGAGCTCGGTTCGCGACGGCAAACAGCGACGCCACAGCCAGCGTGGCGGCGACGCTGGACGGCAACCCGCTCCTCTCGCTGAGCGGCCACACGGAGCAGGTGCACGACGTGGTCTGGAGCCCCGATGGTGAGCGAATCGCGACAGCGTCCTCCGACGGCACCGTGCGGGTCTGGGACGCCGCGACGGCTGAGACCCTGCTCGTCCTCGAAGCCGACCCACGAAGGGCGTTCGCCGCCGCGTGGAGCCCCGACGGCAGCGTGCTCGCGACCGGTGGTGACGGGGGCACCGCAACACTGTGGGATCCGCTCACCGGTGACCTGCTACGGGAACTCCAATCCAACACCTGGGACCACCTATACTCGCTGTCGTGGCACCCTGACGGCGGGATCTTGGCCGGAGGTGGCTACGGCGAACCCGTCCAGGTGTGGGACGTGTCCACCGGCGGCGGCAAGGTATTGGACACGGGTACTCGCTCGTCCATTTCACTCGGCTGGAGCCCGGATGGCCGTTACCTCGCAGTCGCGACAAAGAACCCGGCGATTACGCTACACGAGGTAGTCCTAGCGACACCCTGAAGGTAGCGCGTCTCCCCCCCGAACGATCGTGGGTTGCGCCAGGCGGTAACTCCGCCTGGCGCAACGGGCTCGTGTGTCGGCGGAGGCTGCGTCCTCAGCCCCGGAACAGCATCGCCCGGCGGACCTCCTCGATCGCCTGCGTGACCGGGATGTCGCGCGGGCAGGCCTCGGTGCAGTTGTAGGCGGTGCGGCAGCG
>PXAU01000340.1 GCA_003567075.1 Trueperaceae bacterium | reverse complement strand
TCTAAGAGGCATGCCCCTTCCCCAGGAATTCAGACTGCTTCAGCTCCCTTTCCTCCATATTTTCTTCATATGCGTGTTTATTTTCTTTATTATGGATTTGTATGATATTTCTATAGTGCAGAATTATATCCTGTTTTTAAGAGACCTGCTTATATTCGCCGTTTTCGCCTCATTGTGCGGCTTTGCCTATTTCTATTTTCAGCCTCAGCTTGAACTGACTCCGCGGGCGATAATTTTCTTAACCATACTGGTTTTCACAGCATTTTCCGCCATCTGGCGCTATATGCTTTTTTCATTTATCGGGATGCAGAATTTCAGGAAAAAAGTTCTCTTTATTGGAGCATCCAGAGAATTAAAGGAAATTTTGACCGAAGACAACATCACCTACGAATTCAAGGGGGTATACGCTGAAGACCATTGCAGTAAAGAGCTGGATCATGACATACCCGTAATAAAGGATGTGGCCAGCTTGAAAAAAATGGCGGGCGACATAGAAGTTGCTGTTTTTACATCGCATACCAGAAAAGACAGGGAAGTGATAGCAAAAATTTTTAATACCCTGCCTCTCAATATAAAATACATGGATTTTTCCACGTTGTATGAGGAAATCAAAAGAAAGATCCCCCTGTTTTCGGTTGATGACTGGTGGTTTCTTGAAAATGTATCCAGACCCCGCAGGAGGCTCAATGATATTTTCACAAGAATATTCGAACTGTTTTTTTCGGCCATCGGCCTCACTTTTACGGTTATTCTCAGCCCCTTCATTGCGCTGCTTATAAAAGCAGATTCCAGGGGACCGATTTTATACAGGCAGAAGCGCCTGGGAAAACTTGAAAAACCTTTCTGGATTTATAAATTCAGGACAATGGACCAGGATGCTGAATCAAACGGGCCGCAATGGTCCGGCCCGGGAGACAATAGAGTTACAAGAACCGGGAAAATTTTAAGAAAGCTGCATCTGGATGAGCTTCCGCAGTTTTATAATATACTAAAAGGGGACATATCTTTTGTAGGTCCCCGCCCGGAAAGACCTTATTTTATAGAAAAGCTTAAGGAAGAGATACCATATTACGACATCAGGCATCTTGAAAAGCCGGGATTGACCGGATGGGCTCAATTATACTATCCGGCGTCGTCCAGCGTAGAAGAGGCCAAAGAGAAATTTAAATACGAGCTGTATTATATAAAAAACCGCTTTTTCCTATTTGATATGGTCATCCTTCTAAAAACTCTCCGGTCTATCCTGCATCTCGGGAAAAGATTTAATTAATCTTTCATGTTATATTCTACAGGATGCAATATCATTCCAGAAACCGCTCGAGGCTTTTGACTGAAGGAATATTTTAATGCACTGGAAAGTAAAAGCTGCCGTCCAGAGGACCATGAACATTCTCCCCGGGGAAATTTCCAGGGAGGGATATTATTTTGTCCAGAGGCGCTTTGGAAGCCTCAGGCGCTTCAACCCCGAAAAGCACCTGTCAGCAGCGGTTTCAACATGGAACCACATTAAGAAATTGGGATATGACCCCTCCGGGAAGGTTTTCTTTGAAGTCGGGACGGGAAGGATTCCCCTCTTTCCTGTAACATACTGGCTGCTCGGCGCAGGAAAAATTATCACGCTTGACCTGAACAAATATCTCAAGCCGGAATTATTAATGGAGTCCGTCAGATATATTGCGGATAATGAAAATACAGTACGGGGCCTCCTGGGCCCGGGAATAAAGAACGGCAGAATGCGCGCCCTGCTTGATTTCGCCGCCAAGGCGCCTTTTAAACCCGGCCCCTTTTTGAAAACCTGCCGCATAGAATACAACGCTCCGGCCGACGCGGCAGAAACCGGGCTTCCGGAAAGCAGCGTGGATTTTCATACTTCGTATACGGTATTCGAGCATATACCTGAAGAGGAAATAAAAAACATACTTGAAGAGGGCAACAGGATAACCAGAAACAGCGGGGTTTTTGCTCATACCATAGATTACAGCGACCATTTTGCGGTGTCCGACAAAAGATTATCTTCAATCAATTTTCTCCGCTTCTCCGAAAGAAAATGGAGAATATACGCCGGCACCAGGTATATGTACATGAACCGCCTGAGGCACGATGATTACATCCGCCTTTTCGAGGGCGCGGGGCATCGGATACTGGATGCCGAAACCGCCGTCAATCCCAGCCTGTTTGAAATTCTGGAAAGGGGAGAACTGCGGCTGGATGAAGCTTTCAGGAAGAAAAAAAAAGATATACTCGCAATTACCGGGGCGCGCCTGATTTCCCGGAAAGGAGATTGACCCCGGGCCTCACGCGTCCCCGCCGCCGGTTCCCGCCGCGCCTTCTGCCCCGGGGGCAATCCTTTTTCTCCTGATGAAAACGTCCCAGAACCCCTTTAAAAAGCCTGCGCCGTATCCCGTATGCGATAAAAGGAAAGTTAACGCGCAGAAAGGAACCAGGTTCAAGCTTTTTTTTCCCGCTCCGATGCGAAAGCCGTATATAACAACCAGGGCAAAATACAGCGCCAGGGGCAAAGCAAAAAAAGGAGAAGCAAAAATAAGAGGGACAAGCGCAAAAAGATATAACACAAACAGGGGAGGCAGTATCTGCCTGAAAGAAGAAACAGTCCTGTGTTTTCGGTTGACAAAATTTTTCCAGTAACCGTACCGGAACATCATCTTAAACAATTCCCCGAAGCTCTCCCGAGGGCGATAGCGGCTTTGAATCTCCGGATCCAGAAGGATTTTGCGCCCGGATTTTATTAAACGGAGATTAAACTCAAAATCCTCTGCTATACGCAAATTTTCATCAAAAAATCCGACTTCTTCAAACACTTCCCTTCTCCACGCGCCGAATGGGACCGTATTCACGAAACAGGCTTTTCGGGCGCCTGTTCTGTAGCTGTTGGGCCCCACGCACAGTGGGCATTCTAACGAGTGCGCTATGGCGAGTGAAACCCTTGTCTTCCCGGATGGAGAATTCACCCAGATGCCCCCGACATTTCCAACTGAAGCATCTTCTGAAAGGCGGGACACGGACCTGCTGATGTAATTCCTGCTATAACTGGAATG
Source organism: Trueperaceae bacterium (assembly GCA_003567075.1). Classification (GTDB taxonomy): domain Bacteria; phylum Deinococcota; class Deinococci; order Deinococcales; family Trueperaceae; genus CSSed10-48. Next base: position 1,098 of record PXAU01000340.1, on the reverse strand, counting down.
CGCGTCGCACCGGATTATTATCTCACCGCGGGATTCCTTAATACCCTTATTCATGGCAAAAGCCTGGAACTTTTCTCTGTTCTCTAAAACTTTGATAAAAGGATGCCTCGAGCTGTACTGCCCGAGAATATCCCCGGTGCCGTCCGTACTGCCGCCGTCGAGCACAAGAATTTCCATTTTCTCTTGAGGATAATCGTTCTCCAGGAGGGAATCCAGGCATTCAGCGATAAATCGCTTTTCCTGGTAGCAGGGTATTATAACTGAAACAAATGGAGTGGGGTTCATTTTTCTGAAGTTCCCCCCGCGCGCGTCCCCGTCACGGGATATTTAGAGCGCCTGTGCCTGATCCGGTAGATCGCGCGGATAAAATCGTCCGGCAAAACTCTTTTAAAAAGCGCCGATGCTTTGACAGCACATACAACGCAGAAGAAATACCCCTCCCGGGAAAAATTGCTCCCGTATTTCCTCGCGATACAAATCTGCTCACGCCTTCTCTCCAGCCTGTTAACATCCGATTCCCCGCCGGCGGAGACCTTAGCTATGATATCATCCACCTTCTGGAATTTATAACCCTGCTTCTCTAATCCAAATACCATCGCGTAATCAGCGCTGTACCTGTACCTGCAATCAAAGCATTTTCTTTTAAGGATAGAAGTTCTGACAAAAAGCGCCTGGTGCGAGAAAACCATGCCCATCCATAATTCGGCAAGCTTTCCCGGCTTCTTAAGCGTGGTTAAATTCCCGTATTCCGGCTGCACGTAAAGGAAACTGCCGTAGACAAGGTCGGACCCGGGATCAATTTTTCTTACGACATTTCTCACTGTATCATGTGAATAGAAAACATCCCCTGCATTCATAAATATCGTCCATTCGCCGCCCGCTTTTTCAATACCCCTGTTCATCGCGTCGTAGATTCCTTCATCAGGACCGCTGGACCAGTAATCAAGCCGCTCATCAAACTGCTGAATCAGTTCAAGGCTGCCGTCGGTTGAGCCGCCGTCAATTATTATATACTCGATATTGGAGTATTTCTGGTTAAAAACGCTTTCCATGGTTGCTTCCAGCCCTTTTCTGTTATTCAAAGCAACGGAAATAACC
>PXAU01000370.1 GCA_003567075.1 Trueperaceae bacterium | reverse complement strand
GCGCTGGCGCACGTGCTCGGTGCCGGGGTGGCGGTGGAGCCGCTGCTGCAGGCGCTGCTGCGCGATCGTTGAGGCACGCCGTCTCACCCTCCTCAAGGCTTCACGGGCGAGCATCCAGCGTGATGCCGCGCCCGCGTCGCGCACGCCCTACCATGCTGTCAGCAAACGCCCGCATCGCGCTCGCGTGCCTGGCGCTCGCGCTCGTCGGGCTCGGCGCTGCCGAGAGCGCCCCACCGCACGAACCCGCACCGCTGGTGCGGCTCCCGGGCGTCGCCGCGACGCCCACCGACGGCGCCATCGTGCTGCGCTCCGGCGAGCGCGAGCTGGTGTACGTCGAGGGCTTCGGCTGGCTGGCGGACGTCGACGCACCCGGCCCGGAGTTGCGCGACGGCGAGGTCTACGGCACGCCCGAGCTGCTGCGCGCGCTGGGGCTGCACCTGCCGGTGGTCGAGGCGATCCGCTTCGCCGGTGACGCCACGCTGCGCATCGTGCTCGACGTGCCGGCCCTCGACGCCGCGAACCTCGCCGCGCTCACGCGTCAGGGCGAGGTCGGCGAGGGCGAGCGGCTCGAGTTCACGCTGCCGCCGCTGCTGGTGCCCACGGGCCTGCCCGAGGCGCACGCCGGCGTGGAGGTGCGACTGCGGCAGCAGGCGGCGGGCACGAGCGTGGAGGTGAGCGGCGGGCCGTTCAGTTACGAGCTCTTCGCCGTGGCCGGCCCGACCCGGGTGGTGCTCGACCTGGTGCGGGAGCTGCCGCCGCTCGGCCCGGAGACCAGCCGCGAGCTCGCCGACGGCGTCACCTACCGGCGCTTGCAGGCGCTCGGCTCGGGCGGGCCCAGCTGGGTCCACGTGGTCGAGGTGGCGCCCGGCGTAGGCGAGTGGCGCGTGGTGGGCGCGCCGGGCGAGGCGCGCACCACCGACCGCTGGGCGGCCGGCGCCTTCGCGGCCATCAACGGCGGCTACTTCAACACCACCACCCGCCAGGCGATCGGCATGCTGATGATCGACGGCGAGCTGCTCTCGCTCCCCTCGCGCGGTCGCGCCGTGATCGCCTTCGGCGACGGCGGGCCGCCGCTCATCGACCGGGTGCAGGCGAGCTACACCATCTGGCTCGATGGGCGCCTGGTCGCGGTGCGCGGCGCGCCCTACGTGGACGAGGTATCGGTGGTGCGCGGGCCCGGCTCGGCCGGCAGCGCCCGCTTCGGGGTGCTGGTGGTGGACGCCGAGGACCCGCTGGACGCGCGCGTGGTCGACAACCGGATCGGCCCGGTGCGGCTCGGCGAGGAGCAGTACGCGGTGGTGTACCCGGCCGAGCTGCGGCCGTTGGCGCTGGCGGAGCCGGGCACGCGCGTGCGCTACGACTGGCACGTCACGCCCGAGGCCTTCGGGCAGGTCAGGTACGCGCTCGAGGCGGGCCCGCTGCTGCTGAAGGACGGGCGCAACGTGCTGGCGCCCGAGCTGGAGATGTTCGCCGTCGGCCAGCGCATCCTCGACGGCTTGACGCAGCAGGCCGCCATCGGCGTCCGCGCCGACGGCAGCGTGGTGCTTGTGGCGGCCGAGTCGATGGTCGCGGCCGACCTGGTGCCGCTCCTGCAGCAGTTGGGCGTGCGCGACGCGCTGCGGCTCGACTCGGGCGGCAGCACCACGCTGTTCGCTGCGGGTGAAGTGGTCAACCGCCGCAGCGAGCGCGAGGTCGTCAACGCGATCGTGCTGCATATGCCGTGAGGCGCGTCTGAGACGCAGCCCTAGCGCTCTTCGCGAGCGCGCGGATGCGAGCGTGGGCGACGGAACGCGGCGCGCCCGCTGGCTATCGTATGGAGAGATGACGAGGCTTCGCCACACCCTCCTCCTGGCGCTCGCGCTGGGCCTGCTTGGGCCGCTCGGGACGGGCGCGCTGGCGCAGGCCGAGAGCCGCTCGGCGACGCTCGAGCTGGGCTTCGGCGGGGCGCTGGTGGCGGACGCCTGGAACCCGCTGCGGTTGCTGCTGCGCGACGTCGGCCCGGTGGAGCTGGAGCTGGCGATCGATCGCGGCACCCTGCGCGAGGGCGAGCGCTGGCTGCGCTATCGGGTGGAGCTGCCCGGCGGCAGCGGCCTGTCGGTGTTCGAGGACGAGGTGTTCGTGCCGGTCTGGCGCTCGCTCAGCTGGACGGTGCGCAGCGGCGGCCTGACCGTCGCGAGCGGCAGCGTGCCGCGCGTCCAGGCCGACCGTCGCCCCATCGACCTGGTGGTGGGCGAGCCCGGCCCCGCGCTGCGGAGCCTGCTGGTGGGCGGGCGCATCATCGACCTCGCCAGCGACCGGCTGCCGCTGCGCAGCGCCGCCTACGACGGTGTCGCCACCTTGGTGGTGGCCAGCGAGGCCGCGCGGCCGCAGGCGCTGGTGGCGGCCGCGGTCGCCGGCGCCTCGGTGGTGCTCACGCCCGCCGCGCGCGCCGAGGCGGAGCTGGCGGCGCTGGTGGGCGGCCCCTTCGGCGCGCGGGTGGTGGGCTCGGGCCGGATCCTGGGCGACCGCGCCTGGCTGGAAGCCGAGCACGGCGCGCAGGGCCTGGTCGACCATGCCGCGCTGGTGAGCGCGCTCGCCAGCGCGCAGCGGATCGAGCCGCCGCGGACGACGCCGGTGGTGCCGGTGCTGCTGGGCGCCTCGGCCTACGCGCTCATCGTGCTGGTGGTGCTGCGCTTCGGCGGGCTGCCGGGGCTGCTGGCGGCGCTGGTGCTGGGCCTCACCGCCTCGGTGGCGGCCTGGTTCCCCCTGCGGCCGGCCCAGTCCAGCCTCGACCAGGCGGTCGACCTGGTGGTGGGCGCCGAGGGCGTGGGCCAGCGCTGGCGGGTGCACGAGCGCTTCACGCTGCCGGCACGCACCGCGGTGTTCGAGATCGCGGGCTGGCCGCTCTCCGACATCGAGGCGCGCCTCGGGCGCGACCGGGTGAGCGTGGAGCTGGGCCGCTGGCGCAGCGTGCAGGTGCTCGAGCGGCCGCGCACGGTCGGCATGCCGTTGCTGCAGGAGGCCGACGGCACCTGGCGCAACACCGGTCAACGAACCCTGACGCTGGTCGCGACCCGCGGCGGCGAGGTGGTGTCGCAGGTGCCGGCCGGCGCCAGCGTGCCGCCGCAGACGCGCGATCACGACCCGCTGCCGCCGGTCGCCCTGGCGCTCTTGGACCTGGCGCCCGAGGGCGCCCTGGTCGCCAGCGACGGCCTGGCGTGGTACGTGGCGCTGCCGCAAGCGCTGCTCGCGGAGGTGACGCCATGAGCGAACTGCTGGAGCGGCTGGAGCAGCGGCTGCGCGACAGCGACGCGATGCAAGTGGCGACGCTGGTGCTGGCGGCGCTGGTGGTCACGCTGGCGGCCGTGTGGCCGACACCGGGCAGCGGCTCGAACGAGTCGTGGTACGCCTTCGCGCAGATGCGCTCGGTGGTGCTGGCGCTGCTGGCGCTGGGCTTCGGCGCCAGCGCCGCCGCCGAGCCGCCCCGGCGCGCCTTCGCGACGGCATTGATGGTGATGGTGGTGGCCGTGCTGGCGCTGCCGCTCGAGGTGGCGGCGTACGCCGCCTCGTACCCCGCCACACCGCTGTGGTGGAGCCTGGTGTCGGTGCCGGTCGCGGCGGCGGGCTACCTGGTGCTGGGCGCCGGGCTGGGGCGGCTGGCGCGCTTCGTGCGCATGGGCGCCTTCCTGCCGCTCTTGGTCCCGGCCACGGTGGCCGGCCTGCTCGTGCTCGACGTCCAGCTGGGCTGGACGATCCTGAACCCCCTCACGGCGGCGCTGGTCGTGTCGCCGTGGTACCTGCTCACGATGACGGTGCTGGGGCTCGCCGGCCTGCTATGGCTCGCGTTCGCCTGGCGCCGGGGTCACGGGAAGGAGGCGCGCGCATGACGGAGAAGCGTCCCACCGACCTCGATTGGAAACCCGACCTGCACACGCGCCTGGCGCACCGCGCAGCGCTCCTGACGCGCGTCACCCGCGGCGCCGCCGCGGCCGCCGTGGCGGCGGTTGCGGGCCTGTTCCTGGGGCTCACGCCGCAGTGGCACGCGCTCGCCGCGCTCGCCGCGGCGGGCGTGGCCGCCGCCTGGCCGCTGCGCCCGGGCCTGCGCGCCGCCTTCGCGGCGATCGCGCAGCAGGCCGGCCTGGCCTACCAGACGCACATCGAGCACGCCGGCCGCGACGACCCGCACG
>PXAU01000030.1 GCA_003567075.1 Trueperaceae bacterium | reverse complement strand
TTCTACGAACTGAGTGTGACGAAGAGCGGTCAGGGGACGGTGAGCTCGAGCCCGGCGGGGATCTCGATTTCTGCGAGTGGGACGAGCGACAGCGGGCAGTTCGAGGAGGGGACTACGGTGACGCTGACGGCGAGTCCGTCGAACGGGTGGCGGGTGGCGAGTTGGGGCGGAGCGTGTAGCGGGAGCGGGAGCACGTGTCAGATGACGATGACGCAGAATCGGTCGGTGACCGTGGCGTTCGAAGAGATCCCGGTACAACCGGACACGTTCAACCTGAGTGTGACAAAGAGCGGGCAGGGGACGGTGAGTTCGAGCCCCGCGGGGATCTCAATTTCTGTCGGAGGAACGAGCGACAGCGGTGAGTTCGAGGACGGAACGACGGTGACGCTGACGGCGAGTGCGTCGAGCGGGTGGCGAGTGGCGAGTTGGGGCGGGGCGTGCAGCGGGAGCGGGAGCACGTGTCAGGTGGCGATGACGCAGGACCGGACGGTGACGGTGGCGTTCGAACAGATCCCGGTGGAGCCGACGCTTCGAACGCTTAGCGTGACGAAGAGCGGTCAGGGGACGGTGAGTTCGATCCCAATCGGTATCTCGATTTCTGCTGGAGGAACGAGCGACAGCGGTCAGTACGAGGAAGGGACGACGGTGACCCTGACAGCGAGTCCGTCGAGTGGTTGGCGGGTGGCGAATTGGAGCGGGACGTGCAGCGGGAGCGGGAACACGTGTCAGGTGACGATGACGCAGAACCGGTCGGTGACGGTGGCGTTCGAGGAGTTGGAAACGGCGCCGGTCGCCCCGACGAACCTGCAGGCCGCGGCGGCATCCACATCCCAGATCAACCTGACGTGGACGCGGAACTCGACAAACGAGACGGGCTTCGAGGTTGAGCGGTGCACGGGGTCGTCGTGTTCGAACTTCGAGCGTGTCCATACGACCGGAGCGGGGGCCACGAGCTGGCAGAATACGGGGCGGAGCGCCGGGACGACGTACCGGTACCGTGTGCGGGCGGTGAATGCAGCGGGGAATTCGGGCTACACGAACACCGCCACGGCCATGACGCAGGAGGTGCAGCCGACGCTCCGGACCCTGAGCGTGTCGAAGTCCGGCCAGGGGATGGTGAGTTCGAGCCCGGGGGGCATTTCGATTTCTGCGAGTGGGACGAGCGGCAGCGGTGAGTTTGAGGACGGAACGACGGTTACGCTGACGGCGAGTCCGTCGAGCGGGTGGCGAGTATCGGGCTGGGGCGGAGCGTGCAGTGGGAGCGGGAGCACGTGCCAGGTGGCGATGACGCAGAACCGGTCGGTGACGGTGGCATTCGAGGAGATCCCGGTACAACCGGACACGTTCAACCTGAGTGTGACGAAGAGCGGTCAGGGGACGGTGAGTTCAAGCCCTGCTGGGATCTCGATTTCTGCTGGTGGCACCAGCGACAGCGGGGAGTTCGAGGACGGAACGACGGTGACCCTGACAGCGAGTCCGTCGAGTGGTTGGCGAGTGGCGAGTTGGGGCGGAGCGTGCAGCGGGAGTGGGAGCGCGAGCACGTGTCAGGTAACGATGACGCAGGACCGGTCGGTGACGGTGGCGTTCGAGGAGTTGGAGTCAGCTCCGGCGGCCCCGACGAATCTGGAGGCTTCGGCGGTTTCCACGTCCCAGATCAACTTGACGTGGACACGAAACTCGACCAACGAGACGGGCTTTGAGATCGAGCGATGCACGGGGGTGTCGTGCACGGATTTCCAGCGTATCCAAACCACAGGTCCGGGAGCCACGAGCTACGCAGATACGGGTCTGGATGAGGGGACCACGTATCGATACCGAGCGCGTGCGGTGAATGCAGCGGGGAATTCGGGCTACACGAACACCGCCACAGCCACGACCCAAGAGTCAGCGCCGGCGGCCCCGACGAACTTGGAGGCCTCGGCGGTTTCCACATCCCAGATCAACTTGACTTGGACACGAAACTCGACGAACGAGACGGGTTTTGAGATTGAGCGGTGCACGGGGTCGTCGTGTTCGAACTTCCAGCGTGTCCACACGACTGGACCGGGGGCCACGAGCTGGCAAAATACTGGGCTGAGCGCCGGGACGACGTACCGGTACCGAGTTCGTGCGGTGAATGCAGCGGGGAATTCCGGATATACGAACACCAATGCGGCTACTACTCAGGAGTCAGCGCCGGCGGCCCCGACGAACCTGGAGGCTTCGACGGTTTCGACGTCCCAGATCAACTTGACGTGGACGCGGAACTCGACGAACGAGACGGGCTTCGAGATTGAGCGTTGCACGGGGGTCTCGTGCACAGATTTCCAGCTCATCCAAACCACAGGTCCGGGAGCCACGAGCTACGCAGATACGGGTCTGGATGAGGGGACCACGCACCGATACCGGGTGCGTGCGGTGAATGCAGCGGGGAATTCAAGCTACACGAACACCGCCACAGCCACGACCCAGGAATCCGCACCGGCGGCCCCGACGAACCTCCAGGCTTCGGCGTTTTCGACGTCACAGATCAACCTGACGTGGACACGGAATTCGACGAACGAGACAGGCTTCCAGCTCGAGAGGTGCAGGGGGGCACCCGGGACGGACTGTACGACCATTGGCCTACCACCAGGACAGACCAGCTACTTGGACACAGGCCTCGACGCCGGAACCACGTACTACTACCGAATAAGGGCGGTAAACACGGCGGGTCCGTCGGACTGGTCCAACGTCTTGAGTGTTCTGACCCTAGAGTCAGCCCCGGCGGCCCCGACAAACCTCCAGGCGTCGGCGGTTTCCCCGTCCCAGATCAACTTGACGTGGACACGAAACTCGACGAACGAGACGGGCTTCGAGATTGAGCGTTGTACTGGGGCTTCTTGTTCGAACTTTCAGCGTGTTCATACAACCGGATCCGGGGCCACCAGTTGGCAGAGCACGGGACTTAGTGGCGGCACCACGTACCGGTACAGAGTGCGGGCAGTGAATGCAGCAGGCGGGTCGGAATATTCAAACTCGGAAGCAGCGACAACCTTGGAGTCCCCATCTATAGTCACACCGTCACTGCCCGACGGGAGGGTAGGTGATTCATACAGCACCACGCTGGAGGCGAGTGGGGGGGAGACTCCGTATACTTGGTCGGTCGTAGGAGGAGGCCTTCCTCCGGGGCTCGGCATATCAAGCGGCGGTGTTATCAGCGGCACTCCAACAGCCCTTGGGAACTATCCGGTAGACGTGCAAGTTACTGACAGTAATGGCTTGTCAGGCACACGGTCCTTCACAATCGAGATTACATCAAACATCAGTGAGTTTGTGGCGCTGGCTAATGCCGATGCTACCATCTCGAACTTCCGACGTAATAGGAATTTCGGTACGTATGATCCCGATGATATAGTGACCGAGAACTTGGTCGCTGGCGTGGCAGGATCTGTATGGACTTGGGACGGTCCTTCTGACGAGAAATTTAGAGCCTTGGCTCGGTTTGACCTTTCCGGTGTTCCGTCAGATGCAGAGATCCTCTCTGCGACCATGATATTCCGATTGCGCGGGGGGCATCAGGCACAGACTAGCAATCCAAGGGGCTTCGAATTACGGCGTGTCACATCCAACTGGACGGAGGCTGGAGTAACTTGGAACAATCAACCCGGTGTAGGTGAAAGGATTTCTGGTTGGAATTATCTTGATTGCGCCACTTGTGAGTTTGACGTGCTTGATCTCGTGTCCCAATGGGTAAATGGGAGTAGACCGAATCAGGGCGTGATGATCCTTGCGCCGGATGCGGCGACATTCCCGGAATATAGTATGGGTTTCTACACCAGATCGGATCCGAGTCCATCCAACGTGCCTCGGATCATCATTCAGTATCGGAGATAACTGCCGAATGCGAAGATCTCGAGATCTTAGCAGGCCGTTGAACTACCCCATTCTCCGGACCTGAGTCTCGATCTTCGGTGGGGTAGCGCCTCTCAAGCGACGGAGAGCGTTGACGTGCAGTCCGGGGTGTCAAATCCGGTCCACCGGACTCTTTCGGGGCCGAAGACGGCCCAGATGTCGTGGAAGAAGGCAAAAACAAGGGCCTGAGCCCCTGCCAGGGGGGTCTGTCAGATTTTCTGTGTAAATGGCCGGTGAGTCATGCGGGCATGCGTCCGGGGAAGACGATTGCCAGGTGATTGAGGGCTGCGGGCCAGTCCTGCACCGGCCG
>PXAU01000231.1 GCA_003567075.1 Trueperaceae bacterium | reverse complement strand
GGACGGCGGACGCCACCCGGACGAAGGTCTCGGCGAGGCGCTGCGCGACTACCGGGCCAGGCCCGACGTCACCGCCATCGAGTTGCTGTGGCACAGCGTCTGGGTGCGGGGTGTGGTGTACGTCATCGCGGCCGGATTGCTGCTGCTGCTGCTCGTCACCCAGCGCGACCGCTACGCCTTCGCGCTGCAGGTGGGCGCCATCGGCTTCCTGATCGCCTACCTGCTCAACCCGCTGGTCGACCTGCTGGGGCGGGCGCGGATCAACCGCGGCCTGGCCGTGATCGTGGTGTACCTGCTGGTGCTGCAGGTGCTCGTGCTGGGCTCGGTGCTGCTCACGCAGATGGTGGCCGAGACCGCGCGCTTCGTGGCGCTGGTACCCACGGCGGTGGAGGAGTTGACGGCGCTGTTCGGCCGCTTCTCCGAGTGGTTCGGCGGCATCATGGAGGCCGCGCCCGACATCCTGCAGGAACGCTTCGGGCTCGAGATGACCGGCGAGGAGGTGGCGCAGCAGGTGCAGGACCAGCTGGCCACCTGGGTCACCGCGCTGGCCGAGGCCCTCAATCGCTTCCTGGAGCGTGTGGTGAGCGAGGGACCGTCGGTGCTGATGGCGGGCGCCACCACCATCATCTCGACCACCTTCCAGGTGGTGCTGATCTTCATCGGCAGCGCCTACATCCTCTACGACTACCACCGCCTGGCGGCGAACATCCGGCGTTACGTGCCGGTGCGCTGGCGCGACGTCCACACGGATCTCGGCCGCAAGGCCGACCGCGCCGTTGGCGGCTTCCTGCGCGGGCAGATCCTCATCACCATCATCCTCGGGATCCTGATCTACATCGGCCTGACCCTCTCTGGCGTGCCGCTGGCGCTGTCGATCTCGTTCCTGGCGGCGGTGTTCAACCTGGTGCCGTACCTCGGGCCGGTCATCGGGACGCTGCCAGCGGTGCTGCTGGGCCTCACCGTCTCGCCGCTCACGGCGCTGCTGGCGCTCATCGTGTTCGTGGTCGTGAACCAGATCGAGGCGCACCTGCTGTCGCCCCTGATCCTGGGCAAGTCCACCGACATCCCCCCGGTGACGGTGTTGATCAGCATCCTCATCGGTGTCGGCTTCTTCGGCATCGTGGGCGCGCTGGTGGCGGTGCCCGTGGCGGCGTTGGGGAAGGTGGTGCTGGAGGAGTACTTGCTGACTCGACCCGCCTACCGCGAGTCCGAGGGCGAGGCGAACGGTCCGGCGCCGCCGAAGCAGGACGCCGACGAGGCTTCGCAGGGGCCGGCGGGCGCGGCCGCCTCCGGGAACGGGGGCGAGCCGTCGCCGGGCTAGACTGAGCGCCGTGGCGAGACGCACGACGGCGAGCGCGAACGACGCCAAGGGCAGCGGCGCGACCCGCCGCACCCGGCCGCGGCGCCAGCGTCGCAACCTCGATCTCGAGGCCATCGGCTTGGTGCTGCTGGCGTTGGGCGCGGCCTTGGCGGGTCTGCTCACGCCGGCGTTGCCCAGCGGTGAGCTCGGCGAGCAGACGCGTGGGCTGCTGAGCGGCAGCGTGGGTTGGGGTGCGTGGGCCTTGCCGGGTCCGCTCATCGTGCTGGGGGCACTGTTCCTGTTGCGGCGCAACCCGCCGGCCTGGCCGCGTGTGCTGGCCGGGTACGCGTTGGTCGCGGTGGGCGCTTGGGGCTTCCTGATGCTGGCCGAACCGGCCGCGGCCGGGAGCCTCGGCGAGGCCGTTCGCACCGCGCTCACGGGCGCCGCCGGCGTGCTGGCGGCCGTGCCCGCGTTCGTGCTGGTCACGCTCGGGTTCGACTTGGTGTTCGGGCTGGCGCCGACGCGCATCCTGCGCGGTCTGGTGCGGGCGCTGGTGCGGTTGGCGCGCGCCGTGGGGCGCTTGCTGGCGCGCGCGGTCGCTGGGGTGCTGGCCTGGCGCGTGCGCGCCCGCCAGCGAGCCGCCTTCGCCGCCGACGTGGCCAAGGTCCGGCGAACACTGACCGAGCTCGAGCGCGACCTGTCGGCGCTGGAGACGCTCTACCGCGGTTCGAGGGAGCTCTCGCGCTGGCGTGCGAGCGTGCAGGAGACGCTTCGCTCGCTGCAGCGCTGCACGCCCGAGCAGCTCGAGGACGCCAGCGCCGACGCCGCGGCCTGGGCCGAGGCGGTCGCGGACTTCACCCAGGACCGGGCCACGGAGCTGGGCGGACTCTTGCGCGCCGAGGGGGCCCGCCCTGAGCTGGCGAGCACCATGGACGACGAACGCGGCCTCGACACGGGACCGCGGCGCCTGCCGCTCGACGACTGGACCCGCGCGTTGCGGGCCTGGTTGGACGACCCGTTCGAGGTACGTGGCGGCGATAACGGCGCTGCGCTAGCGAGCGCGCGCATGCTCGACACCCTGCGCAACGGCCTGGTGCTGGAGCTTACCGCCCTGGTCGATCGTCACCGGCGCCTGACGCGCGAGCGCGACGGTAGCGAGCGGGCGCTGAGGACCATGCGGCCGCGCCAGTTGACCAAGGCCTACGCCGCGCATGGCGAACGCGAGCGGGCGTACCGCGAGGTGGAGGCTACGGCCGAGGCGTTGGCCCGCGAGACGCTGGTACTCGATCCTTGGCACCAGCACCTGCGGGCCCTGGCCGGCGCCAGCGAAGCGCACCCCGAGGCCGAGGAGCTGCAGGAGTACGACGCCACGCTGGCCGAGGCGCTGCGCGAGCGCGGTCGTGACGAGCTGAGGCGGCTGGACGGCTGGTCCGAAGCGCTCGAGGCGGTGGTGCTGCGGGCGCGCGAGGATCAGGCCCTTCGCGCGCGCCAGGCGCAGGCGCTGGCGGCTGCGCAGGCCCTGGCCGCCGCGCAGGCCTCGGGCGAGGACGCGCCGGGCACGCCGGGTGACGCCGCAGAGGACGCCGATGGTGCGGGCGGTACGCGAGCTGAGGCGCTGCAGGAGGCCCTGCTCGACGATCCCGACGTGCACCTGAGCGATCGCACCGCCTGGGTCACGGGGGGAGGGGTTCGCGGCGGCAGCGCTGCAGCTGGTGACGCCACCGCAGCTGCTGCCGGCGACACCGGCGATGACACCGCCGCCGACCTCGATGACGACCTCGATGACGACATCGACGCCGACATCGACGCCGACGACTTCGACCTCGACGACGACGCACCGCCCTGGCGGAGCGACGGCGAGCGCACCCGCGTTGGCGACCGCGACCGAACGCGCGCGCCGGCCAGCGGCCGCGAGCGCGACGGCGAGCGCGAGCGCGACGCTGCGGGGCCGCCGGTGGGCGGCATCCCCATCACCCTGCCGGGCTTCGAGCTGCTCGATCCGCCCGAGCCCGCCAGCGAGGACCCGCACCAGCTGCGGCGAGAGCTGCGCGAACGGGTGGCCAAGATCGACGTCACCCTCAACAACTTCAAGCTCGAGGGGCGCGTGGTTGCCTCGGTGCGCGGGCCTTCCGTGACGCGCTTCGAGGTCGAGCCGGCGGCGGGGGAGAAGATCAGCCGCTTCGCCAACCTCTCCGACGACCTGGCGTTGGCTATGGCCGTCGGCTCGGTGCGCATCGAGGCGCCCATCCCGGGCAAGAGCGTGATCGGCCTGGAGGTGCCCAACGCCCAGCGCGAGCTGATCCGTTTCCGCGAAGCGATCGACGCGCCCTCCTTCAAGCGCAGCAACGCCCGACTGCCGATCGTGCTGGGTAAGTCGATCGACGGCGAGATGATGGTGGGCGACCTGGCCCGCATGCCGCACCTGCTGCTGGCGGGCTCGACCGGTTCGGGCAAATCGGTCGCGATCAACGCCCTCATCGCCAGCTTGCTGTTCCGCTTCCTGCCCACCCAGCTGCGCTTCCTGATGATCGACCCGAAGATGGTCGAACTCACCCCGTTCGAGGGTGTCCCGCACCTGATCCGGCCCGTCGTCACCAACCCCGCCGACGCCGCCGGGGTGCTGCTCGGCGCGGTGGCGCACATGGAGCGGCGCTACCAGATGATGTCGAAGATCGGCGCCAAGAACCTGGACCAGTACAACGCCAAGGCGCGCAACCTCGACTTGCCGGAACTACCCTTCGTGATCGTCGTGATCGACGAGCTCGCCGACCTCATGATCACCAGCGCCAAGGAGGTCGAGAGCGCCATCATGCGCTTGGCGCAGATGGCCCGCGCCACCGGCATGCACTTGATCCTGGCCACGCAGCGGCCCTCGGTCGACATCCTCACCAGCCTGATCAAGGTGAACGTGCCCGCGCGCATGGCCTTCGC
>PXAU01000374.1 GCA_003567075.1 Trueperaceae bacterium | reverse complement strand
GACTCCATCATCACGCCGCGGCGCGCGAAGACCCAGGGGCAGTGCGCGACGGCCGTGCCGGACTCGGCGAGGAGCCGTAGGTCGTCGCCGGGGTACTGGACCCAGGAGTGCCCGGCGATCATCAGCGCGTGCCCGAGGATGGTCCACTCGCCCAGGAAGCCGAGCTGGTCCAGCCACTCGAGCGGCGTGAGGGCGTGCCGGCGCATCATCTCGTCGAACTCGAAGACCGACTGGCTCGCGTGCAGCGCGAGCGGTACGTGCAGCTCGTCGGCGGCGCGCTTCGAGGCCCGCAGGAGGTCCTCCGTGCAGGTGTCGACCTGGGCGGGTGACAGGAAGCCCTGCACGCGGCCGTCGGCTCGGCCGCGCAGCCGCTCCACGAGCGCCAGCGCGCGCTCGAAGTCGCGCATGCCCTTGGGTTCGTCCCACTCGTACTGCACCGAGCGGCCGTCGTCGCTGTACCAGCGGCCGGAGCGGTAGCTGTCGGCAACGTACGCCCGCAGGCCGGTGCGCTCTGCCGCGTCGGCCACGTAATCGCCGAGGCTACCGATCTCCATGACGGTGGTGGTGCCGGTCCGCAGCAGCTCGACCATCGAGGAGTCGACGCAGGCCTCCATCATCTGGCGGTCGTTGGCGGCGGCGCGCGCGGGCAGCATGTCGGGGAGCGCGGAGAACTGGAACTGGCGCTTACCGACGTCCTCGATCAGCGACTTGTCGAGCGGCGAGCCCGCGAGGTGCGTGTGCGTGTTGATGAAGCCGGGGGTGATGAGCCTGTCGCGCAGGTCGATCGTCTCATCGACCGGCCCGTCGGCGTCTTGGCCGACGTGGACGATCCGGTCGCCCTCGAGGACGACCACGCCGTCCTTCAGGACCACGTGCGAGCCGCGCTGGTGCGCGATGACGATGCCGGCGTCGATGCGGGTGCGGTGTCCCATGGGGTCGACCTCCTATCGCGGTGTTCGGTCGGCTGCGCGTGCGGCGGGGTGCGCCTGCGCTGGGGTGCGCCTGCGAGGTGGGCGCACCCGCGCGGGCACGCTTCGTCCCGTCACAACGGCCACACCAGCAGGATCATCGGCACCCCGACCAGCACGATGATCAGCTCGAGCGGCAAGCCCAGCCGCCAGTAGTCGCCGAAGCGGTAACCGCCAGGCTCGAGCACGAGGGTGTTCGACTGGTGCCCGATCGGGGTGAGGAAGGCGCACGACGCGCCGATCGCGACGGCCATCAGCAGCGGGTCCATGGCGACCTCCAGGCGCTGCGCTAGGTCGATCGCCAGGGGCGCCATCAGCACCGCCGTGGCGTTGTTGTTGACGAGGTCCGAGAGCAGCATCGTCACCACCAGCAGCGTCACCAGCACCCATACCGGGCCCAGGCCGCCGGTGAGCGCCAGCACGCCGTCGGCCAGCAGCGCGGTGCCGCCGGTGACCTCGAGCGCGGTGCCCACGGGGATCAGCGCGGCGAGCAGCACGATCACAGGCCAATCGATGGCCTGGTAGGGCTCGTCGCGCTGGAGCACGTTGAGGAGCGTGAGCAGCACGGCGGCGCCGGTGAAGGCGACGTGGGCGGGCGCCAGGTCCGTCATGACCAAGGTGATCGCTGCCACCATCACCGCGCCCGCTAGCAGCAGCCGGCGTGGGCGGGTGACGCCCACGTCGCGCTCCGCCAACGGCAGCAGCCGGTACTCGCGCGTCACCTCCCCCATGCGCTCGCTGGGGCCCTGCAGCAACAGCACGTCACCGATCTGGAAGCGCACGTCTGCGAGGCGCTGGTCGATGCGCTTGCCGGCGCGCGCCACCGCCAGCAGGTTGATGCCGTGCGCCGAACGCAGCCGCAGCGCTTTCGAGGTCTTGCGCTCGAAACGGCTGCCCGGCGCGACGATCCCCTCCTGCACGGCGACGTCGTCGTTGGCCAGGTCGGCCTGCTCGATGGCCTTGTCCTCCTCGAGCGTGAGGTCGCTGGCGCTCAGCAGTGCCTTGATGGCGGCCGTCTCGGCCTCCACCACCAGCACGTCGCCGGCTTGCACCCGCTCGAAGCTCCGGGGGGCGAGCCGCTTCGTCTCGTCGCGGATCAGCGCCAGGATGGCCACGTCGTCGTCGTCGACCAGGGCCTCGACCTCGGCCAGCGTCTGCCCGACCAGGCGGCTGTCGTCGCCGACGCGCAGTTCGGTGACGTAGTCGGAGACGTCGAAGACGCTGTCCGGGTCGGGTGCGCCGCGGCGGTCCTTGGGCAGCAGGCGCCAACCGAGCAGCGTCACGAAGGCCACCCCGGCCAGCGCGATGACGCCGCCGACGGGGGCATAGGCGAACATGCCGAAGCCCTCGCCCAGCTCGCGCGCCCGGTAGCTCGACACGATCAGGTTGGGCGGCGTGCCGATCAAGGTGGTGAGCCCGCCGAGCAGCGAGCCGAAGGCCAGCGGCATGAGCGCGATGGCGGGCGAGTAGCCGTCGCGGTAGGCCTGCCTGAGCGCGACCGGCAGCATGAGCGCCAGCGCGCCGACGTTGTTCATGAAGGCCGAGAGCACCGCCACGATCACTGTCTGGGCGATGAGCTGCAGCGTCGGTTTGCCCTTGAGCGGCGCCAGCAGCCGCACCGCCGCGTCGACCAAGCCGGCGTTCTGGAGCGCGCGGCTCAGCACCAGCACCGCCGCCACCGTGATGACGGCCGGATGGGCGAAGCCGTCGAAGGCTTGCTCGAAGGGGAGCACGCCGGTGGCGAGGACAGTCAGCAGCGCCATGAGGGCGACCAGGTCGTAGCGCCAGCGGCCCCATGCGAACAGCAGCAGCATCGCGCCCAAGACGCCGAAGACGATCGCCTGGTCGTGGCTCACGACACAACGCTACCGCACGGGAGGTCGTCGGCTCGGGCCCTGTTCGCGCCGCTCGGGTAGCCTGCGGTGCGCAAACCGTCATCGGGCGTGTGACAGGCTCGGCTGCGAGGAAGGAGGTCGGACGTGGCGGCGATGGTCGAAGATGGCGACCTCCACGGGTTGATCCTGCGGCTCTCCGCGTACCTCACGAGCCTGCTCGAGGAGGAGATCGATGCGGGCATCGAGGCGGCGCTGGGCGAGGTCGGTCGCGCCACGGGCGCCGATCGCGGCTACGTGATGACCTTCGACGACTTGGCCGGCACGTTCAGCAACAGCCACGAGTGGGTGGCGCCGGGGATCGCACCGGAGCGCGAGCAGTCGCAGGGGCTGCCGCTGGCTGAGATGGCGCCGTGGCGCCCGACCTTCGCGGCCGGCGAGGCCGTCGCGCTCGAGCGGCTCGATCAGCTGTCCCCCGGCGCCGTGACACTGCGGGCGGAGCTGGAGCGGCAGCAGGTCGAATCGGCCCTGTGGGTGCCGATGCCGGGACCTGGTGGGCCGCTCGGGTTCGTGGGGTTCGACGCGGTTCGTGCACAACGCTCCTGGGGACCGGCCGAGACGGACCTCCTGCGCGCTGCCGGCAACGTGATCGCGGCCGCGCTCGAACGCACGTGGGCCGCGGCGGAGCGCGACCGCGCCAGCGCCCGCTTGCGCGCCATCGCTGCACTGGTGCCAGGCGTCGTGTACCAACTGCAGGCCGATGCCGACGGCCGCATGTGGTTTCCGTTCACCAGCAGCCGCGCGCGCGACCTGTTCGGCGTCACGCCCGAGGCCTTGCAGCGTGACGCGAGCGCGGCCTTCGAGCGCGTGCACGCCGACGACCTGCCGGTCTTGATGGCCTCGATCGAGCGCTCGCGGGCTGCGCTGGCCGAGTGGCAGCAGGAGTTCCGCCTGCGTGACGCGGCGGGTGCGGTGCGCTGGCTTCGCGGCCACGCCACGCCGACGCGCCTGAACGGCGGCGCCACCCTTTGGCACGGGCTCGTGAGCGACGTGACCGATACCAGGAGCCTGGCCGAAGCGCTGCAGGACCGCGAGGCCTTGCTCAGCCGCATCACCGGTACCCTGCGCGACATCGTGGTCGTGACCGACGCCGAGATGCGCATCACCTTCGTGAGCCCAAGTGTCGAGCGGGTGCTCGGCTTCGCCGTCGACGAGGTGCTGGGTGCTCCGCTGACGCGCTTCTTGCACGAGGCCGAGCTGCCGTTCGCCGAGCACCACGTCGCCAGCGGTTTCCGCGAGCGAGACGGCAAGACGCTGGTCCATCGCGTGGTGCACGCCGACGGCAGCAGTCGCCACTTCGAGACCCTGATCCACGTGCTGGGTGGCGCCCCACACGAGCGCGGAGCGGTCTTCTCGGCGCGCGACGTGAGCGAGCGGATCGCCGAGCAGCAGCG
>PXAU01000162.1 GCA_003567075.1 Trueperaceae bacterium | reverse complement strand
TGACCGCGGGCTCCTTGGCTCGGGCTGCGCGTTGGGTGGGGTGGAGGACGCAGCCGCGGCCCGGGGGGACGGGGGGTCCGCCCGGTGGACGTCCTGATGGGGGATCAGGGGGGGTGGGTGTCCGTCCAAGGAGCGCACCGCGGTCGTGCCGCCAGGTGGAGGGCGGCATGCGGCCGGCACGGCGGGGGGCCGTAGCGGCCACCTCGCATCGTAGCGCACCAGCGCATGCCGCGTCGCGCTGTCGCACACCGGGCACGTGACCAACCACGACGACGGCCCAGATCAGCACCGGCCAAGCCGGCTCCTCGGCGGTTCGGACCGCGCGCGGCGCGCGCAACCCCTGACGCCCCGCCACCATGAGGCATGGCACGACGCGCTCCCGCCGCTCGCTGGTCGGCACGTGGACCGTGGGAGGTGCGCTGCCACCATCGCTGGTACCCGTTCGGAACGGGCGTTCGCTGGTGCAGCCTCGCGCTCGCGGGACGTCACTGGCGCGTCCCGAGCGCCGCTGCGGCGCTCTCCACCGCGCGCCGCGTGCTCGCCCAGCCGTGTCGCGCCGCGGCCTGGGGCGTCGAGCGGGTGGTCGAAGCGCGCGACTGCGCAGACCGCCTCGCCTGGCGCGGCGTCAGCGAGGCCGACGTGCGCGACGCAGCGCGCGAGGCAGCCGGGTGGTGTGGTGAACCGCCGCCATCGCCAGAGGCCAACACGCTCTCGGTCGCAGCCTCGATCGGCGCCATGCCCGCATCGCACGCCGCTGGTCTCACCGAGGCGCAACGTCACGTCGTCGAGCACCGGGGCGGTCCCGCCGTCGTGGTGGCCGTTGCCGGCGCGGGCAAGACCACCACGATGGTCGCGCGGGTGCGAGCGCTGGTACGAGCAGGCGTGGCACCCGAACGGGTGTTGGTCACCTCCTTCAGTCGCGCGGCCGTGGCCGACGTGCGCGCCAAGCTGGAGCGTGCCGCACCCCCGTGCCTGGCGGGCGTCGAGGTGCGCCCCTTCCACTCGCTCGCGCACGCGCTCCTGCGGGAAGCCGCCGCCGGCGCGGGAGCACCGTCGAGCCCCCCGGGACCGCCTCCAGAGCAGGTGAGCGAGCAGCTCCTGCGGCTGGTCTGCCAGGGATGGCGCCGCGACGGGCACCCGCTCGCCGCCGATCTCGAGGGCCTTGACCGGGAGGCGTTCCTGGCCTACCGCGGTCGGTGCCTGGCGCAGCTCAGCCTCCCGGATCCGGACGCTCGCGGCCTACCGCCGGCGGCGCGACGGCTCGTTCGGCCGGCTCCCGCGGACCCGAGCGCTCCGCTCCACCGGCCGTTGCTGCTCGCGCACGAGCAGCTCCGGCGCGAGCGCGGTTGGCGCGACTACGACGACCTGGTGGTCGACGCCTGGGCGCTCCTGGCGACCGACGCCTCGTTGCGAGAGCGCGCCATCCGCCGCTGGAGCCACCGCATCGTCGACGAGTTCCAGGACGTGAACCCGGCTCAGGTCGCCCTGCTCGAAGCGCTCCTCGACGAGACACGGGAGGTCATGTTGATCGGCGACGACGACCAGAGCATCTACGGGTTCCGTGGCAGCGACCCCGCGCTGCTGCAGGCGTTGGGCAAGCACCTCGGCGCGACGCGTTACACGCTCGACCACAACTTCCGCGGTCGTGCCGAGCCGCTGGCGGCCGCGGCCAGCCTGATCGAGCACCTGCCAGAACGTCTACCGAAGCGCCTGCGGGCCGCCCGCGGTCGTGGCGGCGTCGTCACCCTCGAGGCGCTGGCCGGACCAGAGGCCGAGGCGGCGCGATCCGCCATGCTGCTACAAGGCGCGTACGCCGACGGCATCGGTTGGGAGCGGCAGGCGGTGCTGCTGCGCGGCTTCGCCCAGGCCAGCCCGATCGAGCTGGCACTGCTCCGGAACGGCATCCCCTACGAGCTGGTGGGGGCGCCCGACCTACCGCGTCACCCCAGCTGCCGCGCGGCGCTGGCGGGCCTGCACCTCGTCGCCGTCGCCCACGCGCCGCGGGCGGTGCGAGCCCGCGCCTGGCGCCAATGGCTCAGCGCATTGGGGATGCCGCCGGCTCGCGCCGCCACGCGTGCCGCGCAGTTGGCAGCCGAGGGCGCTGGCGGCGCACGAGCGCTCGGGCACCAGCCCGGCCGCGCTGGCGCCGCGGCACCCGACGAACGGGTCACTGCCGCCACCGCTCGGCTCGCACAGGCGGCCACAGATGGTGTGGTGGCAGGCCTGCGGGCGGCGGCGCGCGAGCTGCTGCCGTGGCCGCGCCGAGGACGTGCGGCAGCCACGCTGGCCGCCTTCACCACAGCGGTCGAGGCCAAGGCCTACGGCGCCGAGCTGGACGACGTGGCCACGTTCCTGTCACGGTTGGCGACGATCCGCCGCCGTCGCACTCGCCACCCGGCGCGCGTGTGCGTGACCAGCGCGCACCGCAGCAAGGGTCTGGAGTGGGACGTGGTGGTGGTGCCGGGGCAGAACCTCGGCGTGTTCCCGCTGCACGACGAACCCGAGGAGCGCCGCCTGGCCTACGTGGCCTGGACGCGCGCACGCGAGCGCTTGCACCTACTGCGCGATGCGGAGCGCCCGGCATCCCCGTTCCTCGACGACGCCCGTGTGAGCGAGTTGCTGGTGGTGCAACGCGACCTGGCATGGTGCCGCGCCGGGATCGGCACTGACAGCCTGGCCGCCGTCTGGGCGTACCTCGATGCCGAGCGACGCTTTGACGACGAAGCAACAGGGACGAGCGCCCCTCGCCGCTACGCACGATGAGGCCTACCCTCGGAGCAGTCGCGAGGGGAGGGATCGAGCAGGTGGCACGTTTTGCGATTGCATACGCAACCAGCGAGGGTCAGACCAGAGCCGTGGTCGACCACCTGGCTGACGCGTTGCGGGAGCACGGCCACCAGGTCACCGTCGACGACGTCGCCTCGACGGAGAATGCCGTGGGCTCGGTTACCGCCGCGCAGGCGGTCGTGGTAGCGGGCTCGATTCATGGTGGGCGAATGCAACCGCGGCTCGTGCGCTTCGTCTCGTCGCACGGCGTGGCACTATCGGAGCGCCCGAGCGGTCTGCTGATCCTGTCGATGAGCGCCGCCTCGCGCGACGCCGAGGCGCGTGCTCGCCTCGATGCCTACCTCAGCAGCTTTCTGGCGTGCACGCCGTGGCGACCCGACGTGGTCGAGTTCGTGGCGGGAGCGTTGCGGCCCGGCGGCCTGGGACCGATCCGCCGAACGCTGGCAGCACGGCTCGCACGACTGGTCGGGCTCCCGACCGACACCGACCTCGATTGCACGGACTGGGACGGCGTGCGCCGTTTCGCCGACGCGCTCGCGCGCTGGTTCCCGCGGGTGGGGGTACCCATCCGGGCCCCGGGCGACTCCCATCGACGCCCTGACGAACACGCCTGAGAGCGGACGCGCGAACGCCGTCAGTCTCATCCATCACGCAAAGGATCACGTCGACGATCACGCGGTCGATCACGCCGACGCGACCCGCCCCACACGTGTGGGGCTCGGCGCGCATCGCGCGCCGAGCCCCGGAGCCTTGCTCGTGGAGGAGGCGTACGTCGTCAGTCGACGAAGTCGCAGGTTCCGACCGAGCCTTCGGCGCAGACGCGCCCGTCGAACCAGATCGTGCCGGAGAGCGAGGCACCTTCGAATGCGACCGAACCACCCGGCCTCACGGCGCCGGTGAGGTCCGCGTCATCGAGGATCGCGTCGGTGAAGTCCGAGCCCATCATGTCAGCACCGCGAAGCTCGGCTCCGGTCAGGTCCGCGCGGACGAAGCTGGCGCCTCCCATGTGGGTGTCCATCAACAGGGTTCCGATGAAGCGCGCGTCGCTGAAGTCGCTGCCGTTCAGGCGCTTGCCAGAGAGATCCAGATCGGAGAAGTCCACGCCGCTGAAGTCGCCCTCTTCGAGGTCGGCATCGGGGTCGGTCGGGTCGAAGTCGTCGCCAGTCTCGCCATCGCTAGGCTCGCCGTCACCAGGCTCACCGTCGGTGCTGCCGTCGCCGTCACCAGGCTCACCGTCGGTGCTGCCGTCGCCGTCACCAGGCTCACCGTCGGTGCTGCCGTCGCCGTCACCAGGCTCACCGTCACCAGCCTCACCGTCGCTACCGTCACCGTCGGTGCTGCCGTCGCCGGAGTCCGCATCGCCATCGGCATCGGCCTCGTCACCGCCACTGATCTCGTCGGTGGAATCAGGATCGTCACTCAGCGCAGGGTCGTGCTCCTCGACCACGGCGTCGGTGTCAGGCACCGCGTCGGCAC
>PXAU01000336.1 GCA_003567075.1 Trueperaceae bacterium | reverse complement strand
TGATCGACCGGTGCCAGGGCGACATGCCGGGCGCGATGTTCGTCTACGCGGTCCCGCCGCAGTTCCTGAGCGACGTCGTGCCGCGCTACCCCGCCCTCCAGCAACGCGTTCGTGCCCCCGGTCGCTTCTCGATGACCAACCACTTCAGCCCGCAGATCAACCTCGACCAGCTCGACCTCAGCGAGGACGAGTTGATGCCCGCCATCGCCGAGAAGCTCATCCCCATCTTCGAAACCGCCTTCGAGACGAACCTCGATCCCGCCATCCAGCAGGCCAACGCCGCCATGCTCGCCAGCATGGCCCGCGAGGTGTTCCTCGACGTGAGTCACCGCCGCCTCTTCATCAAGGCGTTCGTGACAGAACTCGCCCGCCAGCACGCCAGCGGCGAACACCTGCTCGACGCGGAGGAGGCCATCGCGGTCGTGCGCGGGCAAGCCGAAGCCATGGTCGGCGGGGAAACCCCGCCCTATTGACGCTCGCCAGCGACGGATCATGATCGGTGCGCGCGTCGACCACCCCACCTTCGGTCCCGGTACCGTCGTGGCCGCCTTTCGGGGCGGCAGCGAGTGGTTGGTGCGGTTCGAGAACGGGCTGCGCTTCCGGCGGGCACGTCAGGAGTTCGTCGGAGAAGCGGAGAGGCCTCACCGACCGGCGCCGAGTCCGACGCCCCCGAGCGTCCGGCCGCCGCTGCAGCAGTCGCGGTTCGAGGCGCGCCGGCTCATCGAGTCGTTGCGGTTCGGCGTCGCGCCGGCCGCCTCCCTGCGCGAGCTGACCATCGGCCTGGCGGCGGAGCGAGCCAGCGTCACCACCGGCCTGAACCGGAGCCACGAGCTGGGCGGCGCCGTTCGTGCGGTGCTCGGTGAGTACGGCTACGGCAAGAGCCACCTGCTGGCGCTCTGTGCGCAGGAGGCGCTCGACCGAGGCTTCGTGGTCGCGCGCGCCAGCCTCGACCTGCTCGAACTGCCGCCCCACCGAGCCTTCGACGTCTACCGCGCGCTCATGCACGACCTGCGTACGCCGGGCAGCGAGGAGCAGGGTCTGGGTCCTCTGCTGCGCCGCGCGGAGAAGATGGAGCTGAGCGGCAGGCTGCGCGAGGTTGCCGGGCTCGCGTCGGATCCGCTGCTGCTGACGCTCGACGCCCTGGCCACCGCCCCCTCCGGCCGCCAGCGCGCGGCCTGGCAGCGCTGGTTGATGGGCGGCCGACGCACTCGTCTCATGCAGCCGGCCACCCCGCAGGGCGTGAAGTTCCCGACCATCTACAAGGTGGGCCACAACGCCCGGCAGGTCGCCTACCTGCTCGGTGGCATCAGCGTCCTGGCGCGTCTCGCTGGCCACAGCGGCTTGTGCGTGCTCATCGACGAGGCCGAGAGCTACTCGCTGCTGCGGGTGCAGCAGCGCCCCAAGGCCGGCCTGTTCTTCGCCGCGATGATCCACGCGGCGACGGCTGGCGCGGCGGCGACCGGCGCAGGGGGCACGGCTGGCGCGGGCGGCGACCGCTCCCCGATCCGGGAGGACGCGCTGCCGCAGCACCACCTCCGCGACTACCCGGTGCGCTACGGGGCTGGCCAGTCGCTCTTCTTCATGTTCGCGGTCACCCGCAGCGAGAACCAGTTGCCGCTGGACGTCTGGCTGGGACCCGACGAGATCGTCGACCTCGATCCGCACCCGAGCGCGCCCGAGGTCACCGAGTTCCTCCGGCGCCTGCGGGGGTTCCACGGCCAGGCCTACGGCTATCCGGCCGACGAGCGGCACGACCTGTTGTGCCGCGGCGGCGCCGAGACGCTGGCGCTGGCCGCGGAGCGGCGGCAGCTGAGCATCCGTGGACTGGTCCGGCTCGCGGTGGACCTGTTCGACCTCGCCTACCTGTACCCCGACCGCAGCGCGACCGAACTCCTCACCGAGCTCGGAGCATCGGTGGCCGGCGCGGAGGGCTCGCCGCACGGGTCCGGATGAGCGAGAAGGCCACGAGCGGCACGGCCAGCCCGGCGGCGATGACGGCGGCCGAGTTGAGGGCGCGCCTCCCCCACGTGTGGCCCGCCTTCTTCGCCGTGCACGGCAGCTTCACCGAGGTGCAACTGCGGGCCATGCCGACCATCCTGAGCGGCTGGGACGTGCTGCTGAGCGCGGCCACGGCCACGGGCAAGACCGAGGCGGTGGTCGGTCCGCTGCTCGAGCGCCACCTGCTGGCGCAACGGCGGGACGCGGCCCCGGCGTTGCGCGTGCTCTACCTCTGCCCGACCCGAGCGTTGGTGCGGGACATGTTCGAGCGCTTGCGTGCGCCGCTCGAGCGACTCGGCGTCAGCGCCGGCATGAAGAGCGGCGATACCGGACCGGTGCCCAGCGAGGCGCCGCCGTCGCTCCTGATCACCACCCCGGAATCGCTCGACTCGTTGCTCACGCGCGCGCCCCGCGTCCTCGCCACGCTGCGGGCGCTGGTGCTCGACGAGATCCACCTGTTCGACGACGGCCCCAGGGGCGATCAGCTCCGCTGTCTGCTGCGCCGGGTGGAGCGGGTGCGTGAGCATCACCAGGCCACGGCGGGTGACCCGAGCGCGGCCGGCCGCGTGGCCGCGCGACGCTCCGGGCCGAACGGTCGCGCGCCTCTCTCGCCGCCCCGGCGCCTGCAGTCCGTCGCGCTCTCGGCCACGATCCCCGACGTGTGGGGTGTCGCCGCGCGCTACCTGAGTGATCCCGTGGTCATCGACGTTCGCGGTGGCCGCCCCCTTGAGGCGGAGCTCCTGCCGATGGCGACCCTCGGGGTGCTCGCCACGGCGCTCGCCGAGCGCGGCGCCGCGAAGACGCTGGTCTTCTGCAACACGCGCAACGAGGTCGAGCAGGCCGCCGCCTACCTGAGCGGGCGCCTCGGTTACGAGGCGCAGGTCTTCGTCCACTACTCCAACCTCGACGCGTCGCTGCGCCGCACGGTCGAGGAGCGCTTCGCTGCGGCGAGCGTCGCCGTGTGCGTCAGCTCCTCGACGCTGGAGCTGGGCATCGACATCGGCACCATCGACGAGGTCGCGCTGCTCGGACCACCGTCGACGCCGGGTTCCTTCCTGCAGCGCGTGGGGCGCGGTGGGCGACGCGGCGCGACGATGCGCGTGCTGTGCCTGGCGCGCTCGCCGCGGGAGTACCTGCGTTTCCAGGCGCTGCTCGCGCTGGCGCAGCGGGCGGACGGCGGCGAGCCGGCGAGGGGCGCCAACGGCGGCCGCGCGCGGCTGCCGCCGCGCTCGTATGCCTTCCGGCCCTCCGTGCTGGTGCAGCAGCTCTTCAGCCTGCTGAAGCAGAGCCCGACGGGCGGCGTCCGCTTCGCGGACCTGCGGCGCCTCGCCCCCGACGAGGTGTCGGACGAGACCCTGCACGCCATCCTCGAGCACCTCACGGTGAGCGGCCATCTGCGCGCCTGGCGTCCCGGCGAGTGGCGTCCGGGCGAGCGCCTGGCCGCGTTGGCCGACGCCCACGAGATCTACGCCAACATCGGCGGCGAGGCCCTGGGGGCGACGATCGTCGACGCCTACAGCGGGCGGACGATCGCACGCACGACGCGCCCGCGCCTCTCAGGCGAGACGCTGCTGATGGGTGGGCGGCCGGTCGAGGTCGCGTGGCACGACCGCTTTACCTTCGGGGTGAACCGGGGCACGCGCCCGTCCGACGAGGTCCTGCGTTTCCGGACCGCCCCGCAAGCCGTGCCGCTGGAGTTGGCCCAGGGCGTGGCGGCGGAGCTGGGATTGGCGCCGAGCTACCTCTACCTCCTCGAAGACGGCGACCAGCGCTGGCTCTTCCACTTCTGGGGCGACGTGTACGGCGCGTTGCTCTCGGCGTTGCTGGCGGCGCAGTTCCGAGACGACGATGACGACACGGCGGGTCGTGGGGCCGGCGCGTCGAACGAGCTCTGCTTTCGGCTCCCGGAGGCGTTGGCCGCCCTGCCACCCTGGGACGTGGGGCTGTCGATGGTCGTGGCCCACGACCTGCTGCCGCGTCTGCAGCCGTCCTTGGAGCTCGGGCGGTTCCATCCGCTGCTGCCCCCCACCGTCGCGACCCGCAGCGCGCTCGAGCAGCTCGACCTGCCGCGCTTCGAGGCGCTCTATCGCGCCGCTCGGGTCGTCGGCACGCCCGACGCGCTGCGCGACCGGCTGCGGGCGTTGCTGTGACCTGAACGACGCGCTTCAGGCAGGCGCCAGCAGGTTCTCGAACGGATGACGGTGCTTCCAGCGATAGGCACCGAAGTCGCGCCGATCCGACGTGAGGATCCTGCCGTGCCCGAGCCATTCGGCGAGCAGCACGAGGGTGG
>PXAU01000117.1 GCA_003567075.1 Trueperaceae bacterium | reverse complement strand
GGGTGGCGATCGTCGGCCGCCCGAACGTGGGCAAGTCGAGCATCCTCAACGCGCTCCTGGGTGAGGAGCGCGTGATCGTGTCGGACCTGCCCGGCACCACCCGAGACGCGATCGACGTGCGCTTCGAGTACGGCGGTCGCTCCTTCGTGCTGATCGACACCGCCGGGCTACGCCGCAAGGCCGGCGGCGATGTCGAGTACTACGCCTCGCTGCGCAGCGAAGTGGCCGCCCGACGCTCCGACGTCGCGGTGCTGGTGGTGGACCCAGCCGACTACGGCGACCACGAGATGCGCTTGGGCAACCTGGCGCTCGAGTATGGCGTCCCGGTCGTGATGGCGATCAACAAGTGGGACCTGGTGGAGGACGCGGCGCTCGCACCGACGAGAGCGGCCATCGACCAGGCGCTCTCGCACCTGGCGGCGGTGCCAAAGGTGACGACGTCGGCCCTGACCGCCTTCGGCCTGCACGAGCTGCTCGCCAGCGTGGTGCGGGTCTACGACGCGGCCCGCCAGCGCGTCTCGACCGGGGTGCTCAACCGTTGGCTCGACGTCTGGACCCAGCGGCAGGCGCCGCCGAACTTCCGCGGCACGCCGCTGCGGCTGTACTACGTCAGCCAGGTCGACGTCGCGCCCCCCACCTTCGTGTTCTCGGTCAACCACGAAGGCTACGTCACCCGCTCGTACGAGCAGTACCTGCGCAACCGGCTGCGCGGCGACCTCGGCTTCGACGAGGTGCCCGTCCGGACCGTGTTCAAGGCCCGCGGACGCCGCCAAGGCAAGCGCGTGCGCACCTGAACGCCACGCACACCAACCCACCTCGACCTGCAGCCCACGCACCCCGACCTGCGCACCCGCACTCGACGGCGACCGCCTCAGGCGCGTTCGACCTCGAGCTCCACCTTCTGGTTGCCCTTGCGCGTGGCGCCTTCGAGCGCGCACACGCGAAAGCGACCCAGGCCCTCGGCCCAGACCTCGTCGCCGGGACCGGCTTCGCTGCGCTTGTCGGCCGGCGCGCCGTTCACCCGCACGTGGCCCGCGGCCACGCCCTTGGCGAACCAGCTGCGCGAGACGCCGAAGGCACGCGCCCCGAGCACGTCCACGCGCAGCGCCGGCACCACCACCTTCAGGCGCTTGCTCGAGCCGGCCGCAACCCGCTCCACCGGCACGACCTCCAACGCCACGGACCTCCCCTCGAGGTGCAGCCTGGTGGGCGGATCGACGCCGGCCAGCGCCACCAACGAGCAGCCGTCGGTGTGCCGCACGGCGTCACCCAAGGATCCGGCGGGCACGCCGGCGCGGAGCAGCGCCGCCCGCAACGACTCAGCGTCCCCGTCGCCGGGCACGTACCAGGCCACCAAGGCGACGCTGGCCCGCGGGACGTGTTCCGGCCGCACCGTCACCACCCGGCGGCGGGCGCCGGCGTACCCACCCCAGGCCTCGGCCTCGACGCCCGGCACCCGCGCGGCCCGCAGTAGCGCGTCGGCCTCTGAAGGTTCCAGGAACGGCGCGTGCACGACGCGCCCGCCGAGCGCATCGGCCCGGAGCTCGGCAGCCAAGGACGCGCCTCGCGGCAGCCCCTGCTCGCGCACGCTCAGCGCACGTCGCGCACGTCGATGCCGCGTTCACGCAGGCGCTGCGGGAAGGCCGCCGCGGCCTCGCCCACGACCCGCAGCACCATCCGCCGGCGCTCGCCCTCGACCACGCCGGCGGTGACGGCGGTGATGATGTTCGAGGGCGGACCCGCCTCGGCCACCTGGACGAGGGCGCCGGGCTCGTCGGGCAGGTCGACGGTCACGCGCACCCCGCCCTCACGCAAGCCTAGGACCGACACGAAGGCCTCGAGCAGGTCGGTGATGGTCAGGATGCCGACGATCTTCTCGTTCTCGATCACCGGCAGGCCGGACACGCGGTGCTCCTCCATCAGCAACGCGGCCCGCTCGATCGGGTCCTCCGGCTTCACGGTGATGACCGCGGCCACCATCACGTCCTTCACCAGCAGCTTGCTGAGCAGGTAGTTGAGCTCGTAGATCGAGAGCGTGGTGGCCTTCGACGGCGTCGCCTCCTTGAGGTCGCGGTCGGTCACGATGCCGACCAGGCGCTCGTCGCGCACCACCGGCAGGCGCCGGAAACCACCGTCGCGCAGGCGCTGCATCGCCTCCATCACCGGCGTCGTCGCCGACACGGTCTGAGGATCGACGGTCATCCACTCTCGCACCAACATGCGGGGCCTCCTTCGAGCCTGATCGACGTGAATCGCCCCATGCTACCAGAGGGCCGGCGCGCCCCGACGTCGGCCTGGAGGGGCATCGCGTGGCACAATGCGGCAATGACACGCCACGACCTGGACCCGCTAGGGCAATCCTGGGCCGCGCCCGTTCCTGGAAGGCGCATCACGGTGCTCGGCTCGACCGGATCCATCGGCACGCAGACCCTGGAGGTGGCGGCGTGGGCCGGCCACGACGTGGTCGGCCTAGCGGCGGGCCGGCGCGTCGATCGCCTGCTCGAGCAGGCGCACCGCTGGCGCCCCGCGCTGGTCGCCTGCGACGAGGACCTGGCCGACCGCGTGGCGCCGCACCTGCCCACCGGCACGCGCCTCGTGACGGGCAGCGAGGGTCTCGCCCAGGTCGCGCAGGCCGACGCCGACAGCGTGGTGGCCGCCGTACCGGGGTTCCGCGGGCTGGCGCCGGTTCGAGCGGCACTCGAAGCGGGACGCCACGTCGCGCTCGCCACCAAGGAGGCGATGGTGTGCGCCGGCGCGCTGGTGTGGCGCGCCGCCCGCGCCGCCGGCGGGCGTTTGACCCCCGTCGACTCCGAGCACGCCGGGCTCTACCAGGTGCTGGTGGGCGAGCCGCGCGAGGGGCTCGAGCGCGTGGTGCTGACGGCCTCGGGCGGCCCCTTCCGCGAGGGTCCGGCAGACCTGGCCGCGGTGACGCCCGCGCAGGCGCTCGCGCATCCGACCTGGCGCATGGGCCCGAAGGTGACGATCGACTCGGCCACGCTCTTCAACAAGGGCTTGGAAGTGCTCGAAGCGGCGGCGCTGTTCGACCTGCCGCTGGAGCGGATCGAGGTGGTGGTGCACCCGCAGTCACTGGTGCACGCGCTGGTGCGTTTCCGTGACGGCTCGATCAAGGCCCAGGTCGGCCCGCACGACATGCGCCTGCCCATCCTCTACGCGCTCGAGGCGCCCGAGCGCCCGCCGCTGCCGCTGGATCCGCTCCCACTCAGCGGGCGCTGGGACTTCGAGCCGCCCGATACGCAACGCTTCCGCTGCCTGGCCCTGGCTTACGAAGCCGGACGCCGCGGCGGCAGCGCGCCGCTGGCGCTGAACGCCGCCGACGAGGTGGCGGTGGCGGCCTTCCTGGCCGGCGAGCTGCGCTTCGATCGCATCGCGGACGTGATCGAACGCGTGCTCGAAGCGCCCTGGCCCGAGCTCGACGACTGGGCGGCACTGCCCGAGGCCGACGCCGAGGCCCGCGCCTTGGCGCACGCCGCACGCGAGCACCTGGGGGTGCGAGCATGACCGGACGCGGTTGGAAGCTCCCGTTCAAGCTGCTGGGCATCCCCCTGTCGCTCGATCCGTCGTTCGCGCTGGTGCTGCCGCTGTTCGCCTGGCTGATCGGCAGCCAGGTGCCAGCCTACGCCGAGCTCCTGACCGCGGTTGGGCTCGAGGTCGACGGCGACGCGCTCGCTCGCGGCATCACCCCGTACCTGCTGGGCCTGACCGCGGCGCTCGGCCTCTTCGCCAGCGTGGTGGTGCACGAGCTGGGTCACGCCATCACCGCGCGGCTCTACGGCGTGCCGACCAAGGGCATCACGCTGTGGTTCCTGGGTGGCGTGGCGCAGCTCGAGGACATGCCGCGCCAGCCTGGTGCCGAGGCGATCGTGGCCATCGTCGGGCCGATCACCTCGGGTGCGCTCGGAGCGCTCTTCGGCACGATCCTGGGCAACGTACCGATGGGCGACGGCGCCAGCTTCGTGGTGGCCTACCTGGCCATCACCAACGTGGCGCTGGCGGTCTTCAACCTGCTGCCGGCGCTCCCCCTCGACGGAGGCCGCGTGCTGCGCTCACTGCTGGCGCTGGCGTTGCCACGGGAGCGCGCCACCGCCATCGCCGGCGCCGTGTCGCAGGTGCTGGCGATCGGCCTGGGCGTGTTCGGCTTCCTGTCGCTGAACCTGCTGCTCATGGCGGTGGCCTTCTTCGTCTACAACGCCGGCCGCGCCGAGGTCCAGATGGAGACCGTGCGGCGGGCGTTCGAGGGCCGCAGGGTGCGCGACTTCATGAGCGCCGACCCCATCGTCGTCGACGTCGGCATGCCCATCGACCGCTTCCGCGCGCTCAAGGCCTGGAAGGCGCATCCCTGCTACCCCGTGGTCGACGAGCAGGAGCGCCTTCTGGGTGTGGCGCGCATGAGCGAAGCCGAGGACGCCGGCGAGGACACGGCGCTGCGCTCGGTCGTGCGCGAGGCCGAGAAAGTGCGTGCCGACGACGACATGGAGGCGGCGGTGCGGCGCCTGGCCTCCAGCGAGCTGGGGCGGTTCGTGGTCGTCGACGAGCGCGAGCGCGTGGTCGGCATCCTCTCCAAGACCGACGTGGTGCGCGCGCTCGAGGCGGTCCAGGCACGGATGTGAGCGCGGGCAGCGTGGGCTGGACGGCCGTGCGCGCTGCGCCAGCCGTGCATACTGAGGGCGGGAGGTACGGAAGGGTGAGGGCATGCTGACAGCGGTGGTCTTCCTGGCGATCTTGATGACCGCCGTCTTGGTGCACGAGTTGGCGCATTACCTGGCCGCCCGCTCGGTCGGTGTCCCGGTGCGAGCCTTCAGCGTCGGCATGGGCCCGGTCCTGCTGCGCCGCCACTGGCGCGGCACGGAGTGGCGCATCTCGCTGCTGCCGCTGGGCGGGTACGTCGACCTGCCCGGCATGTCGGCCAGCGTCGACGATGACGGTAGCTGGCGGGCACCCACCGACGGCATGGCACGGCTGCGGCTGGGGCCGAAGGCCTGGGTGCTCTCGGCCGGCGTGCTCGCCAACTACCTCCTCGGCACGCTGCTGCTGGCGAGCGCAGTGGTGCTGGCGCCGGGCTACCGGGAACTGCTCTCGGGCACGCCCGTCGAGGTGGACGGCGCGCAGGTCGTCGCCGTCGCCGAGGGCTCGCAGGCGGCCGCGCTGGGGGTGCGTCCCGGAGACGAGGTGGTGCGCCTCAACGCCATCGCCGACCCCAATCCCCAGCAGATGGTGGCGGAGCTCGGCCAGGCCCGCTCGCTGGAGCTCGAACTGCGAGGCGAGGACGGCAGCACCCGCGTGGTGCGCTCGTCCTGGCCGCCGCCGGACGTGCCGGCTGGCGAACGCCCGCTGCTGGGCGTGCAACTCGCGCCGCTGCACGTGCCCGGGGTCGGCTTCGGCACGGCGCTCCTCGAGAGCGTCGACTTCGGCGTGCGTATGTTCCCGGAGATGGTGGTCGCGTTCGTGCGCGGCTTCGCCTCGGCGGTCGCCGGCCGTCCTAACGAGGACGTGGCGGGCCCCGTCGGCATGGTGTCGATGGTCGGTCAGGCGGCGCAGGTCGGGCTTGCGCCGGTGCTGCTGCTCGCCGCCCTGATCAACTTCTCGCTCGCCGTGTTCAACCTCCTCCCCATCCCCGGCCTCGACGGCGGCCGACTGCTGTTGGCATCGGTCGTGTCGGCCCGCGGTCGGCCCTTCCGTCCCGGCCAGGAGGAGGCCATCCACTTCGCCGGCATCATGGCGGTGCTGGTGCTGATCCTCCTGATCACGGTGCAGGAGCTTGGGGGCATCCTTGGCGGTTGAGGCCGACGCGTCGCGCCGCGATGACGGCGACGGGCGGCATCACAGCGACGGTCCGTTACGGGCCGCCGTGCTGATTCCCGCGTACGACGAGGTGCGTACGGTCGCGAGCGTGGTCCGGATCGCCCGCCGGGCCGGTATCGGCCCGGTCGTCGTCGTGGACGACGGCTCCAGTGACAGCACGGCGGCGGTGGCGCGCCGCGCAGGCGCGGAGGTACTGCGCCTGGAGCAGAACCGTGGCAAGGGCGGCGCCTTGGCGGCGGGCGCGAGCGCCCGCGACGAAGACGTGCTGGTCCTGCTCGACGCCGACCTCACCGGCCTGCGCCCGGCGCACGTGCGGGCGCTGGCGCGCCCGGTCGTCGCCGGCGAGGCCGTGATGAGCCGCGGCGTGTTCGCCGGCGGCCGTTGGTCGACGACCGCCGCCCAGCGCCTGATCCCGCAGCTGAACGGGCAACGCGCGCTGTTGCGCGAGCACCTGCTGGACGTGCCTGGGCTGGCCGAGTCGCGCTACGGGGTCGAGGTGGCGATCACGGAGCACGCCGCGGAGGCCGGTTGGAGCACCGTCGACGTGCCGCTTGCCGGCGTCTCGCAGGTCATGAAGGAGGAGAAGCGCGGCATGCTGCGCGGGCTCCTCGTGCGGCTCGGCATGTACGGCCAGATCGTGCGCCAGATACTGCTCCCTCAGCGAAACACACCCAAGCGGTAGGCCGCCTGCTACATCGTCTCGCGCCAGGCGTAGGCCAAGCGGCCGCTCGCCAGCCGCGCGGCGTCGAGGCTCTCGAGGCTGCTGCAGGCCGACGCCTGCGCCAGCAGGGACGCCTCGGCCTCACCCCTCGGTGCCGGGCTCGAGTCGCGCTTCGATGGCGCGGGCGTGCGCTTCGAGGCCCTCGGCCCGGGCCATGCGGGCCCCGGCTGGGCCGATCGCAGCGACGGTGGGCGCCGCCAGCGCCACCACCGGCATCACCCGCTGGAAGTGGCGAACGTTGAGGGCACTGGCGTAGCGAGCCGTCCCGCCGGTCGGCATCACGTGGCTGGGACCGGCTACGTAGTCGCCCAGGGCCTCCATCGAGTGCGCGCCGACGAACACGCCACCGGCGTGCCGCACCGCCGGCACCCAGCTCCAGGGGTCCTCCACCAGCAGGCACAGGTGCTCGGGCGCGTACGCGTTGGCGACCTCCAGCGCCACCTCGAGGCCGTCGACGATCGCCACCACCCCGCGCTGATCGAGGCTGGCACGGGCGGTGGCGGCCGTCGAGAGATCCCGAAGTTGGCTCTCGAGCTCGCGCTCGACCGCCTGCCACAAGGCATCGCTGGTGCTCACCAGCACCGGCTGGGCACCCTCGTGCTCGGCTTGCGCCAGCAGGTCGGCCGCGACGTGCCGGGGATCGGCGCTGGCGTCGGCCACGACCAGCGTCTCGGTCGGGCCCGGCAACGACTCGATCCCGACCTGGCCGAACACCAGCTGCTTGGCGATCACGACCCACGGGCTGCCGGGGCCGACGATCGTATCCACCCGCGGCACCTGCTCGGTCCCGTAGGCCATCGCCGCGATGGCCTGGGCGCCACCTAGGCAAAAGACCGGCCCGAGGCCGAGCGCCTCGGCCACGTACAGGATCTCGGGCGCCACGCTCCCGTCGCGTCGCGGCGGCGCGCACACCACGATCTCTGGCACGCCCGCCACCTGGGCCGGCACCGCGCTCATCACCAACGAGCTGAACAGCGGCGCCTGCCCGGCGGGCACGTAGCAGCCGACCCGTTCCAGCGGCCGGATCACCTGGCCCAGCCACCCCTCGGGCGATGGCACCAGCGCCGCCTCGCGCGGCTGCCGCTCGTGGAAGACCCGAACCCGTTCGATGGACAGGTCGATGGCCGCGCGCAGGTCGGCCGGCAGCGTCGCGGCAGCCGCGGCGCGCGTTTCGGGCGCGACCGCGAAACGCTCCACGCGCACGCCGTCGAAGCGCTCGGCGAACTCGCGCAGTGCGGCATCACCGCCGGCGCGCACCGCCTGGATCACGGCCTCGACCTCGGCGCGCTGCCCTGGCTGGGCGGCATCGGGCTGACGATCACGGAGCGCGGCCAAGGCCGCGTCGGTTCCTCGCACGCATCGCATGACCGCCTAGTGTAGCGCCCCACCGGCGTACCGGTGGGGCGCTGGGCATCATCGTGGGTGTGCCCCCGAACGCGCTCTCGGGGCAGCCCTCAGGCGCTGGCGCCCTTGGCCACCTCGACCAGCTGCTTGAACGCCTCGGGCTCGCGCACCGCCAGGTCGGCCAGCATCTTGCGATCGACCTCGACGCCAGCCTCTCGCAGGCCGTTGATGAAGCGCGAGTAGGACAGGCCTTGTTGACGGCTCGCGGCGTTGATGCGGCTGATCCACAGACGCCGGAAGTCGTTCTTCTTGTCGCGGCGGTCCCGATACTCGTAATCGGAAGCGTTGAGCAGCGTCTGGGTGGCGATCCGCACGCTCTTGCTGCGCAACCCCCAGAACCCCTTGGCGCGCTTGAGGACCTTCTTGTGGCGGGCGCGGCGGACCGTCCCGGTCTTGGCTCTCGGCATGGGTCGGCTCCCTCAGTCGTACGGCAGCAAGCGCTTGATGCGCTCGGCCTCGGTCTTGGCGACGAGGAGATCGGTCCGACCCTGGCGGATGCGCTTGCCTGACTTCTTGTAGTTCAGGTGGCGCTTCCCGGATCGCATGGCCGTGATCTTACCTCGCCCTGTGATCTTGACACGGGCTTTGGTGCCCTTATGGGTCTTCAACTTCGGCATGCGTCTTGGTGCTCCTGTTCGGCGGGGCCGTGGCCCCTACGGCGGGGCCGGGTGGCCCCTGCGGCGGGGCCGTGGCCCCTTTGGTGGTGGTACCGGACTCAGCCGGCAGTCGGCGCGGGTGTTGGCGCGGCGATGGGGCGCAGCACCATGTTCATGTCCATCCCCGCGATCACGGGTGAAGAGTCCACGACGGCGATTTCGGTGACGTCGGCAGCGACCCGGTTGAGGATCTCCTGGCCGAGCTCGGGGTGCGTGCGCTCGCGTCCCCGGAACATGATCGTGACCTTGACCTTGTGACCTTGCTTGAGGAACCGACGGATGTGGTTCACCTTGGTCTCGTAATCGTGCCGGTCGATCTTGATCCGGAACTTGATCGCCTTCATCTCCTGGGCACGCGAACGCTTGCGCGCTTCCTTCGTCTGCTGCTGCAGCTCGTAGCGGTACTTGCCGTAGTCCAGCAGCTTGGCGACCGGCGGCTGCGCCTGCTCGCCGACCAGGACGAGGTCGAGGTCCTGCTCACGCGCCAGCCGCATGGCGTCGCGCGTCTCCAGGATTCCCCGCTGCTCGCCCTCGGCGTCGATGAGGCGCACATGACGCACGCGGATCTGCTCGTTCACCTTCAGCTCTCTCGCGATGGAACCTTCACCTCCTAGGCTCGTGCGGGAAGGCCCTTGCCACCCTGCGTGACGCGGTCGGACCGGGTCACAGGGCGACGACGCCTTCCGGCGCACGGCGTCAGAGTGTAGCAGACCGGGCACGTCCAGGGCAACGCGGCGGTAGCCTAGGGCGTGCCGACCAACGCCCCGACACCATCACGCCTCGGATCACCAGAGCGTCCGCTGCGCCTGGGCTTCTCGCCCTGCCCGAACGACTGCGTGGTATTCCACGCGCTGGTGCACGATCCAAACCTGACGCCGCTGCGTTTCGAGGTCGTACTCGACGATGTCGAGGCGCTGAACCAGCTGGCCGCCCAGGAACGGCTCGACGTGGCCAAGGTCTCGTACCATGCCGCGGCGCACGTGCAGCGCCGCTGGGCGCTGCTGCCTTCGGGCGGCGCCCTGGGCCGTGGCGTGGGGCCACTGCTGGTGACGCGGGAGCCGCACGTGAGCCTGGCCGGCGCGCGCGTCGCGGTGCCTGGCGGGCGCACCACCGCGATGCTGCTCCTGGCGCTGGCCGAACCCGAAGCGACCACCACCGAGATGCGCTACGACCGCATCATGCCGTCGGTGGCGGCGGGCGAGGTGGAAGCCGGGCTGATCATCCACGAAAGCCGCTTCACCTACCGGCGCCACGGCCTGCACTGCCACGCCGACCTGGGCGCGTGGTGGGAGGCCACCACGGGCGAGCTCATCCCGTTGGGCGCGATCGCGGTCCGGCGCGACCTTCCCGCGAACGTCCAGGCCGAGGTGGCGCGCGCGGTGCACGCCTCGGTGGCAGCGGGCCTGGCCGATCCCGAGGCGAGCGCCGCGTACGTCGCCGAGCACGCGCACGAGATGGACCCCGAGGTGCGGGCGCAGCACGTCGCCCTCTACGTCAACGAACACACCCTCGACGTCGGTGCCGCTGGTAGGCGCGCGGCGTTGACCCTGTTCGCCGCCGCCCGTCGGGTCCACGGCCTCGACGATCCCGGCCTGGAACCGTTCGTGCCCTGGCGGCCGCAGCCGGCATGACCCGCGCTGGCGCCGTCGGTCTGGTTCGGGACGCCTGGTGGGCGGCGTCCGCACCGATGAGCTTCTTCCGGGCGCTGCACGAGACACCGGCCCCGCAGCTGCCGCGCGCGCTCGGCGCGGCGCTGGTGGCGACGCTGCTGGCGCTCGCGGTCCTCAGTCTGGCCTTCGTGCGGGCCACCGCCTCGGACGGTTTCCTGCTGGTGTGGGCGTTCGCGAGCGCCATCGGCCTCCCCTACCTGGCCATGGTGATCCTGTTGGGCGGCCTGGTGATGGTGCGCCCGGCCGAGCTCGACGTGCGAGCGTGGGAGATCGTGGCCTGGTCCTGGGTGCCGGCCGGTACCCTGGCCCTGTCGCTGGTGCCGGCGGCCATCGTGGTACCGCTCCCCACGGCGCTCGTCGGCCTGCTGGCGTTCCCGTTCTGGCACGTGGTGCTGGTGGCCACGGGCGTGCGCGTGTTCGCCCGAAGGCGCGCTCTTACGGCCTTGGTGCTGTACCTGGTGGCCGTCTTCGTCGTGCCGGCGCTGTTGCTGGCGGTGTCGTACGCCGTGATGAGCGCGATGCGCTGAGGCGACGCCACACGGGTCGCAGGACGTACACTTAGGGCATGCCCAGCTTCAACGTCGGTGAGGAGGTCCTCTACGAGGAGGAGCGCTACGTGATCTCGGCGATCGAGCACGGCCGCTCCCGCTACCGTTTGCTGGCCACGACGCCGGCAGGGGCCCGCATCGTGTGGGCAACGCCTGACGAGCTCACCAAGATGGCGCGCTACACCACCGCCAGTGACGACACGCTACGCGTCACGCGGCGGCCCTGAAGACGCCGGCGCGGGCCGCTTCGCGGCGCTCGCGGAGGGACCTCCAACGAGGCTCGCCAGCCACCTGGCCGCCTCGACGCCGAGCCGCGCCGAGCTCGCCAGGTCGGCTGCCGCCCCGGCGCACACGCCGTAGGCGAACAAGCCGGGCAGATCCCGAACGGCGCCGTCCGAGGCCACCTCACCGGCGGCCAGGACCTGATGCTCGACCTCGTACCCGGGCTGGAGCGCGTCGCCGGGCAACGCCAGGCGGCGCGTCTGGAAGCGTCGCCCGCGTGCCACGAGGTCCTCGTACAGGTCGTCGTCAGCGAACTCCGAGAGGCGCCCCGCCACCTCCACGCTGCGGCCCATGCGCAGGCGGGCCCGCAGGAACGAGCCCACGCACAGGGCCACCAGCGGCGCCGACCGCGCCACCCCCTCCCAGGTTGCCACCCCGACGACGCGGCCAGCCCCGTCGCAGTGCAGGCCGGTGACGGTCGATTGCAGCACGTGAAGGGCAGGTTCGCGTTCCAGTTCGCGCTTGACCGCGCGATGCAGACCCCGCGCCGACCAGGCGTCGGGACCGCCCGCCTCGTGCGCAACGGTCGCCAGCAGGCCCTGGGGCGGCGGCGCGAAGCCCCAGCCGTCGCCCGGGAGCGTGGCGATCGTGTCGAGGCTGGTGGTGACGAGCAGGGTCGGCACGCCAGCGCGCGCCAGACCCCACGCGGCCTCGCTGCCGGTCAGGCCAGCGCCGACCACGATCACGTCCGGAGACTCGGCCGGGTTCACCCCGACGGGTCAGGGAACGCCAGGTAGGGCTGGCGCCGGCCGGTCGCCCGCACCACCACGTGCGACTCGTCCGTGAGCCGCTGCACGATCAACACGCCGTTGTCGGCGCCGAGCGATTCCATGGCGCTCTCCGCCTCCACCACGACGCGCAGGTGCAAGGGGCGCAGCGAGCGCAGCAGGCCCAGCTCGTAGCGCCGCCGCGGCCCGGTGCGATAGCCGAAGAAGACGTCTGGCGGGTCGTCGTCGGCGTAGACGCAGGTGAGCGAGCGGGCGTCGCCGGCGCGGTACGTGGCGACCGCCTCCCACACCAGCAGATCGACCTCCTCCGGCGACACGCGGTGCCCCTCGGGCTTGACGGTGTCGCCATAGAAGGCCGCCGGGAAGCGCCGCGACTGGACGTAGAAGCCAGCGGTCCCGACGCGCAGCTTCATCACCTCGTTGTCGTATCTCCGTCCCCGCACCTGGCTCTTCAGGAGCGAGATCGCCAGGCCGAAGCGGCGGTCGTGGTCGGCGGCGAAGACCTCCCAGTCCGGATCGACCAGCGTCGCGTCGGTGCTGACGCTGAGACCCGTGAGGGTGTTCGCGCTGCGCAGCTCGTTCACGCCGCCACCCCCACGTGCAAGGCCGATACCCCGAAGCTCTGCAGACGGTGCTGCACCTGGTCGAAGCCGGCGGCCTGGAGCGCGGCCGTCAGTTCGGCAGGCGTTAGGAAGGCCTCGGTGGAAGCGGGCAGGTAGGCGTAGGCGCTGCGGTCGCCGGAGACGAGACCGCCGATGGTCGGCATCACGATGCGACCATACCAGCGCAGCGCCCGGCCCGCGAGGTTCGCTGGCGGCGGCGGGAACTCCAACACCACCACGCGGCCACCACGCCGCATCACCCGCCGCATCTCCGCCAGCCCGAGCGCGACGTCGGCGAAGTTCCGCAGGCCGTAGGCCACGGTGAGGGCGTCGAAGCTGGCATCATCGAAGGGAAGCGCCAGCGCGTCGGCACGGCGCAACTCGACGCCCAGCCCTCGCCGGACGGCCTTCTCCCGACCCACCGCGAGCATCGCCTCGGCGAAATCGACCCCGATCACCTCCGCCTGCGGCCGCGCACGCTTGAGCATGAGCGCCAGATCGGCGGTGCCGGTCGCCACGTCGAGCACGCGCGCCGGCGCGTCGGCCAGCGCCGCGCGCACCGCCTGCCGGCGCCAGTCGACGTCCACGCCCAGGCTGAGCAGGCGGTTGAGCCGGTCGTAGCGTGGCGCGATGCGATCGAACATCGCCGCGACCACGGGGCCCTTGTCGGGCGCCTGGCCGGCTGGCGGCAGCGTCATGGCGCTACCGGGCCGAGGTCCGCTGCGCCGCGCGCGCGCGGGCGCGCCGCGCCGGTCCAGCGTCGACCGACGCCGCGAAGGCTGCTGACGTACTGTCGCATGGTTCCTCCGGGCCGCCGCCGACGGCAGCGACCTTGAGGACGACGCTACCAGGCGTCCAGCCTACGGCGCTGTCAGCATGCTTACGCAGTGGCGGCCGCCAGCTCGCCCGGGCGCGTCGCACGAGGGCGTAAGCGGGCACGGTCGGTCTGCTACCATGCCGCCTTGGCGCCGACCACCGGGAGGCGCCCCCAGGAGCTCGCATGCGCTACCGCAACCTCGCCATCATCGCCCACGTCGACCACGGCAAGACCACCTTGGTCGACGGCATGCTGCGCCAGTCGAACGTCTTCCGCGCCAACCAGGAGGGGGTGGAGCGGGTGCTGGACAGCAACGCGTTGGAGCGCGAGCGCGGCATCACGATCCTGGCCAAGAACACCGCCGTGGAGTGGCGCGGCGAGCGCTTCAACATCGTCGACACGCCCGGCCACGCCGACTTCGGCGGCGAGGTGGAGCGCGCGCTGGGCATGGTCGACTCCTGCCTGCTATTGGTGGACGCGGCCGAGGGGCCGATGCCGCAGACCCGCTTCGTGCTGCGCAAGGCCTTGGCACTGGGCCTGCGGCCCATCGTGGTCGTGAACAAGGTCGACCGCAAGGACGCCCGCCCCGACGAGGTGGTGAGCCTCACCTTCGACCTGATGGTCGAGCTGGGTGCCGACGACGAGCAGCTCGACTTCCCGATCCTGTACGCCGTGGCCCGCGAAGGGCGCGCCTGGCGCGAAGACGACGCGCCGGCGGCCGACCTCGCCGCCCTGTTCGAGACGATCCACGCCCACGTACCGGTCGCCAATGGCGACGCCGACGCGCCGTTCCAGCTTCAGGTCGCCAACCTGGACTACTCCGACTTCCTCGGTCGCATCGCGATCGGCCGCGTGACGCGCGGCTCGGCCGCGCCAGGCGACACGATGCTGCGCCTGTGCGCCGACGGCAGCAGCGAGCGAGCGCGCCTCACCAAGGTCTACACCCACCTGGGCCTGCAGCGGCTCGAGGTCGAGCAGGTCGAGGCCGGTGACATCGTGGCGCTGGCGGGCATCGAGGGCGTCCAGATCGGTGAGACCATCACCGATCCGGAGCTGCCCGAGGCGCTCCCGCTCCGCACCGTCGACGAGCCGACCGTGAGCGTCACCTTCTCCCCCAACACCAGCCCCTTCGCCGGCCGCGACGGCCGCTACGTCACCAGTCGCCACATCGCCGAGCGCCTGGAACGGGAGCTCCTCACCAACGTGGCCTTGCGGGTGGAGCCCCTGGGCGGCGAGTCGTACCGGGTGTCGGGCCGCGGCGAGATGCACCTGGCGATCCTCATGGAGCAGATGCGGCGCGAGGGCTACGAGTTCGCGGTGTCCCGGCCCCAAGTGATCATGAAGACCATCGACGGCGTGCGCTGCGAACCCTTCGAGCGGGTGGTCGCGGACGTGCCGGCGGCGGTGATGGGCAGCGTGATGGAGGCGCTGGCTGGACGCCGTGGCCAGCTGCTCGACCTGCGCCAGGGCGAGGCGCGCGCGCGTCTCACCTTCTCGCTGCCCAGCCGTGGCCTGTTCGGCTTCCGGACGCAGTTCCTCTCGCTCACGCAGGGTGAGGGGCTGCTCAGCCACGTCTTCGACGGCTACGAGCCGTACGTCGGGCCGCTGCGGAACCGGGTCCACGGGTCGTTGGTGTCGATGGAGCAGGGCGAGGCCTTCGCCTACGCCATCTGGAAGCTGCAGGAGCGGGGCATCTTCTTCATCGAGCCCGGCGCCGAGGTGTACGTGGGGATGGTGGTCGGCGCCAACAACCGCCCCGGCGACCTCGAGGTCAACCTCACCAGGAACAAGAAGCTGACCAACGTGCGGGCGGCCGGCTCGGACGAGAACGTGGTGCTGATACCACCGAAGCGCCTCTCGTTGGAGGCCTGCCTCGAGTACCTCGCCGACGACGAACTGCTCGAGGTCACGCCCACGCAGTTGCGGCTGCGCAAGCGCCTGCTGGACCCGCACGCGCGCAAGCGCGAGGCGAAGCGGGCCGCGCTTGCCGCCGACGACGAAGCGGTGCTCGCGACGGGCTGAGCGAAACGATCTTCGGCCGCGGTGCGTCCGTGCGCGCTGCTCGCGCGCGGCGGGGCGTCACGACTGGCGTTCCTGCCGCTCCACCACGATCGGGCCGAACGGTGCGGCCTGCTCGGCCTTCACGCGGCGCTCCCGCAGCAGTTCCAGCAAGCCGGCGAAGAAGACGGTGCGCACCCCCCAATCGGCGGGCGTGGCCAGGCTGCGAAGCTCAGCGCGACCCAGCGCCGCGAGCCGCTCGAGGATCCGCCGCATGGCCTCGGGCACGCTCAGTCGATCGCGCTGCAGCTCGAAGTAGGCGTCGCCGCGGTAGCGTCCGGCGAGCGCCGCCAACTGGCCAAGCGCCAGGCGCACCGGTGGCACCCGGCGCGGGAAGCGCAGTCGCGGCGGCCGGGCCGCCACCAGGTGGCGCCGTCGCTCGCGCCGCTCGCGCAAGAAGGCGATGGCGTGCTCGAGCCGCGCGAGCGTCTCGACCGCGTCGACGGCCTCGATCCGGGCCTCGTCGGCGAGGTCCTCGTCGGGTGCGCGCGGCGGCCGTGGCAGCAGCAGCCGCAGCTTCACCTCGATCACCTGAGCCAGGGCTGGCAACGCCTCGCTGGCCAGATCGAGGTCGCGCTCGGCATGCTGCTCGAAGTACGCCAGGAAGTCCTGGACGAGGCCGACGAGATCGACCTGAGCAGGTGCGAGGCGGCCTCTGCGAAGCAGCGACGCCAGTTCGCTGAGGCTGCCCTGGAAGTGGGCCTGCCGGACCTCGTAGCCGTCGCCGGCGGGTGCGCCGCGGGCCTGATGCTCGGCCGTGGCCAGGCTCACGTCAGGCCCTGCGCAGGCTCGAAGGCATCGAGGTGCGGCACCGCGTTGACCCGCTCGACCACGATCGCGTCAGCCTCGAAGCGCACCAGGCTGAGGCTCGTGTGCTGCACCTCGAGCCGTTCGGCGTAGCGCGGCCGCGTGACACCCAGCAGGTGCGCCAACAGCATCTGCACCGTCCCCGAATGGCACACGAGCGCGACGTGCGACCCGCTCCAGCGCGCCCGCGCCTCGTCCAACCAGGCGACGGCGCGCGCCTGCAGCATGCGGTACGACTCACCGCGCGGCGCGGGGCGCTCGTACGGATCGGCCGTCCACCAGCGCCAGGCGGGGTGCCGTTGGTTCTGATCGAAGGTGCGGCCTTCGAACACGCCGAAGTCGAGCTCCCGAACGCGCGCCTCCGGCAGCGGCGTCCGCTCCGGGAACGCCAGCTGCGCCGTCTCCAGCGCGCGCCGTGATGGGCTGCTGACCACCACGTCGACGCGCTCCAAACGCGCCGCGTGCGGCCGCAACCGTCGCGCCTGCTGGCGCCCCGCGTCCGAGAGCGGCACGTCGCTGGTGCCCTGGAAGCGCCCGCTCAGGTTCCAGGCGGTGAGCCCGTGGCGGATGAGGGTGAGGCGTCGCATCGGCGGGGCGACGATACCGCGTCGTCGCGCGCCTGCGCTCGGCGCGCGACGACGCGCGCTGCCGGCGTGCCGGCGCCGCGCGCGCTGCCGGCGTGCCGGCGCGCGCCGAGATGCGGTTGAGACCCGTGGTAGCGTCGAGCCATGCGAGATGTGAGCAAGCAGGTGGCGTTCATCACCGGGGGTAGCAAGGGTATCGGGCGGGGTGTCGCTCAGGCCCTGGTGGCAGCCGGGATGCGGGTGTGCGTCACGGGACGCGACGAGGCGACGCTGGCTGCCAGCGTCGCCGCCTTGGCGGCGGCAGCCCCCGACGGCGCCGCCGACCAAGACCCAGCGGCCTTCGGTGCGATCGCCGACGTGCGCGACCCGGCCGCGCTCGAGGCGGCGGTCGAGAGCGCCGTGGCGCGTTACGGCGGCATCGATCTGGTGGTCGCCAACGCCGGCGTCGGGCGCTTCGGGTCGATCGTGGAGCTGACGCCCGAGGCCTGGCACGAGGTGATCGACACCAACCTGACCGGCGTGTTCAACACGGTGAAGGCGACGCTGCCGGCGCTGCTGGCGAGTTCGGGCCTGCTCGTGACCATCGGCTCGTTGGCGGGCGCCAACTTCTTCGCCGGCGGCAGCGCGTACAACGCCTCGAAGTTCGCCCTGGTGGGCTTCACGCAGGCGATCATGCTCGATCTGCGCGAGCACGGGGTGCGCGTATCGACGATCATGCCGGGCTCGGTCGCGACCCACTTCAGCGGCCGCGAGCCAGCCCCGGAAGACGCCTGGAAGCTCCAGCCGGAGGACGTCGCCGAGGCCGTGCTGTACCTGGCGCGGAGCCAGGCGCGAGCGCTGCCGTCGAAGATCGAACTCCGTCCCAGCCGGCCAAAGCGCGCCTGAGCGGCCATGGGCTACCGTCTCCTGCGGAGCCTCATGTTCCGCCTCGAACCCGAACGCGCCCATGGGCTGGTGATGGCCGGGCTCCGCGTCTGCGACCG
Source organism: Trueperaceae bacterium (assembly GCA_003567075.1). Lineage (GTDB taxonomy): Bacteria > Deinococcota > Deinococci > Deinococcales > Trueperaceae > CSSed10-48. The sequence continues at coordinate 13 of PXAU01000117.1, read as the reverse complement.
CCATCCCGGGCTG
>PXAU01000239.1 GCA_003567075.1 Trueperaceae bacterium | reverse complement strand
TCGATGACGCGGAGGGTGTTGTCGACCACGACGTCGACGGCGGCGTTGCCGTGCACCGTGGTCACACCGAGCAGCTCGATGGCCGGGTGCCGCAGCGCCAGCATGATCGCCACCGCGTCGTCGCTGCCGGTGTCGACGTCGAGGATGACGCGGCGCGGCTGGCCCGAGCCCCGCAAGGGCGCGGGCCTCCCTGGGGTGGGTGGTGTTGGCCACCATGGCCGGCAGGTCGACACTCGTCCCTCCAATGCGGGTGCTGGCGGCCACGCTACGCCCTCGCCGCGCGGGCGAGCAAGTCGATCGAGCTGGTGCCGCTGGCTCCGCCCCGAGGATGCTGTGGCGACGTCCAGGCCACCGCCCGCGCTCGAATGTGGTTTCCTACCTGAACACGTGGTCATGGGTCGCGCTCGTCAGCGCGGCCGCCGGGTCGGCCCGCGCTTCCCTCCTGGGGCGCGGAATGGGATGGGAGGAGAGCGATGCGAGCGACGAGGCAGACGAATCAGGCCCAGCGGCGAGGGTGGGTCAGGATTGCGGCGCTCACGGCGTTGGCGCTGCTGTTGGCGAGCGCCTCGGCGAGCGTGCCGGAAGGCAACCGCCTGATCGACGAGGGACGCTTCGCGGAGGCCGCCGAAGCCTACGAGGCCGTGCTGTCGCGCAACGCGGACGACGCCCGAGCCCACTACCTGTTGGCGCGCGCGCTGGTGTACCAGGCCGACAGCCTGGCCGACGACGAGGCCGACGTGAAGGAAGCGCTCTTCGATCGCGCTGCGGAGCACGCCGAGCAGGCGACGGAGCTCGCGCCGGAGAACCCCGATGCGCACTTCGAGGTGGCGCGCGCGCTCGGGCGCCTGGCGCAGTACCGCGGGGTGCTGCAGTCGCTGAACCTGGCCTCGCGGGTCGCTTCGGCGCTGGACCGCACGCTGGAACTCGACGACGACCACGCCGCGGCGTGGCATGCCCGCGCGCTGTTCCATCACGAGGTGCCGTGGATCGCCGGCGGCCGTGGCGGCCGGGTGGTGCCCTCCTTCGAGCGCGCCATCGAGATCGAGCCGGGGGCGCTCTCGCACCGGGTCGAGTTCGCGCGGGTGCTGATCGATCGCGGCTCGCCCGAGGCGGCGGCGGAACAGCTCGAGGTGGCGCTCACGTTGACGCCGCGCACGTACCACGACCACCAGGACCTGGCGGCGGCCGAGGCGCTGCTCGAACAGGTGCGGTGACGTTCGGGTCGCGGCGCGTGCGAGATCCGTAAGAGGGCCGGTGCTACCCTTCTCGCCCTATGGTCGTTGCCGCACTCACCTTCGTCTACGTGGTCTGCTGCGGCTTGCTGCTGTACGTGTTCCTGCAGGACCGTGCCAACGTCGCCCGGGCCAGACGCAGGCAGCAGCGCGCGCCGCGCGATCCGCGTACGACCCACACCCCGGAGCTGGTGTTCCGCACGCAGGCGTGACCCCGAGCGGCGCGACCGCTCGGGCCCAAGCCTCGTTGCGTCTCCGAGGTTCACGCCTTGGCTCGTACCAGTTGCGCCGCCAACCAGCTGAGCAGACGGCGGCGGAAGGCCCATGCCACGATCGCGCCCGCCGCGCCCAGCAGCGCCAAGAGGGCCACGGCCGAGGCGATGACGCCGACCAGCGTGAGCTGCCCAGCAGAGGCCACGGCGGCAAACAGCGCCAGCATGAGGGCGACAAGGGCCAGGAACGCCCACGGCCGGGCGTCCAGAGCCCAGAGCAGCAGCACCAAGAGTGCGCTCACGCTGCGTAGGAGCGCCGTGGTGCCCACCAGGGACGGTTGCAGGTCTCGAACGAGCGCGATGGCGGTGCGCGCCAACCGAGCGGTGTCGCGTGCCACGCTGGCGGCGGCGGGCGCGTGGTCGCGCGGGTACGCCCGTCGGATCGCGGCCAGCAAGTCGCCGGCGTCGAGTTCGGCAACCTCGGCCGCATCGAGGTCGGGCAGCTCCTGGCAGACGATCGCGCGCGCGGCCCGCAGGCCGAGGTCGCGGCGTCGTTCGGCGTTGGCCTCGCCCGGCAGCAGGCTGGCGATGAGACGCTCGGCGCCGTCCAAGCGCCCCCAGAGGAGGTCGTTCTGGCGCCAGCGACGATCGAAGAAGGCGCCGAAGCTGCCCAGGCGGCTACCGAACAGCTTGTCGTCGAGCGCATGGCTTCGGGTTGTCGCCGGGTGGGACAGCAGCGTCGCGTCGGCGGGGCTGACGCGGTAGACCTCGACAGGCGCGCGTTCGCCCTCGAGCCCGGCCGCCTCGAGCAGCGGGAACTCGATCGCGTCGTAGAGCTCGAAGCCTTCGGCGTAGAAGCGACGGGCCAGCTCGCCGGCCTTCTTGACCAGCGCTGGCGCGCTGCGAGGCGTGAGGGACACGAGGGCTGCCTCGAACGCCGCGTCGTGGGCCTCCAGGCGCTCGCGCACCAGCGTCTCCGCCGTCTCGAGGCGCCGCTCGAGGGCGGCTGAGGTGGACGGCGTCTCGCTCGTGCCGTCTGCCTGCGCGCGCAGGACCGCGTCCAGCTCCGTCGCCAGCGCCGCTGGCAGTTCGGCTGCACGCTCGCTTGCGTGCCCCTCCGCGCCCCACGCCTGGATCGACGCGAGACCCGCGAGAAGCTCGTCGAGCGCCGCACGAATCCGATCGCGTGCGCCTGCGAGCGCGTCGGCCACCGGCAGCCAGGCCCTTCGCGCCGCCAGCGCACCCGCTGGACCTTCCTGGAAGCCGCGCAGCACGGCGTCGATCTCGGCGAAGGCGGCCATGGTGCGGTAATGCTCGAGCAGCACCGGCGTTGCGGGCGTCAGCTGCGCGAGCTGGTCGAGCTTCTCCAGCACGAAGCGGGCGCGGCGGACGCGAAAGGCGACGTCGAAGGCCTGCAGGAAGGCGCTCTCGGGCCGGGCCTGGCTGCCCGGGGCAGGGTTGCGCTCGAAGCGGGCCGCACGCCTGCGTTGCAACGCCAGCCGGATGGCGAGGCGATGGTCACTCTCGGGTGCAACGCCGGCATGGTCGGCGACCAGGTCGGTCAGGTCGTCGGTGGTGGTAGCCACCCGCAACCGGTGGTACGCACCGTAGGCGGGGCCCAGCCCGGAGCGGCGCACGAGCTCGTCCAAGCTTCGCTCGGCGTAGCGGCGCTCGCGCCCCACCGGTCGCAGCCGCCGGCACAAGCGCGCCGTCTCCTCCTCCAGACCGGCGGTGAGCGTACGCACGCGCTCGATCAGGCGGTTGCGCTCGGCCAGTCGGGCGAGGTCATCGCGGATCGTCTCGTAGCGTGCCAGCGTGAACGCGCTGGCGGCGTTCGCGAGCGCGTTCGGCGGCTCGATCGCGTCGGCCCGAACGTCGAGCTCGGGGGTCGGCTCGATGTACAGCAGCTTGCGGGTGACGCCCGCGTCGGCCGGACTGGCCGCAAGCTGGTCGATGGCGTGCCCGAAGGGCTTGTTGTCGAGGTACCCGCCGTCGCTGAACACGCGCTCCTCGTGTGCCGGCGCCGCAGGGTCGGGTTGCCGCCGGAAGAGCCGCCACCAGGCCGGTCTGGGGCCGGCACGGGTCGGATCGGGTGCCTCGCGTCGGCCATGCTCGGCGTGCGGGCCCTCGCCGACCCGTGGCTCGTCGACATCGCGTACGCGCGTGGGTGCGAAGGCGATCGGGAACGAACTGGTGGTGCGCGCAGCGAACGCCAGCAGAGGATTGGCCTCCGGACCGAATTCGTCCCGGTCGAGCCGGAACTCGAAGGCGTGCTTGTGATCGCGCTCCTTCACCACCCGATCGGCCAGGCGCATGCGCACAGGTGCGCCCCCCAGGTCGGTGGCGGTGACCACCAAGCCGAGCTGGTCGACCAATCTCGTCCGGGGTCCGGCGCCGGCCGCGGCGTCCACCGCGTCCAGCGCTTGCTTCAGGCGCGTGTACATGAACGTGCCGTCGAACAGCGCCCGGACCCGCGGCCGTGGTCCGAGACCGTCGATGAGCGCTGGGATGCTGGCCTCCTCGAACCAGAGGTCGCGCAGCGTGTCGAACACGCTCGTCGGCGCAGCGGCCGCGAGCGCCTTGGCAAGGTAGACACCGTTGATGCCGCCGGCGCTGGCACCGACGATGACGTCGACGCTCACGCGGCTGGCGCCAGGCTCCCTGCCCTGAGCGGCGTCCATGGCGGCGAGTGCGTCGCGGTAGACGCTGGCCAGCGCTGGGTTGGATGTGCCAACCACGGGCACGACTGCCACCGGGTCCGGTACGGAGGGGGGCTCGGTCGAGTGGCTCGCTGCGCAGCGCGATGCGTGGACGAGCTCGAACAGTTCGCGGGCCACGCCGCTCATGTAGACGGCGAGGCTCACCCCGCCGTACATGACGACGCCGAGGC
>PXAU01000310.1 GCA_003567075.1 Trueperaceae bacterium | reverse complement strand
GTCGCGCCGCATCGCCGCGAACGTCGGCTGCGGATCGCGCTTGAAGGCTTCGCCGTAGAGATCGTAGGTGCGTCTGGGTGCAGCCATCGCCCGGCCTCCTCCGCCCCGGCAGCGGACCTCGCCCCCCGGGGGCCGATCGACGCCGGACGACGTGGCCGCCGGCGCGATAGCGACCAGGGTACGCGATGCACGGCCTCCGCGGGGGCGTGGGTGCCCGCCAAGTTTGCGCAGCGCCACACGCGCGGCGGGGACGTTCCACCGTGGCCTCGACGACAGCGCGCGACCTAACCTGCAGGAGCTGCGCGCCCCAACGGGCGCCCAGGGGAGGACGACGGTGAAGCATCTCCTCGTACTCGGCGCAGGCAGCGCCGGCACCATGACCGTGAACGCGCTGCGCCCGCGCCTGGCGCAGGACGAATGGCGCATCACGCTCGTCGATCGCGACGACGAGCACCACTACCAGCCCGGCTACCTCTTCATACCCTTCGGCCACTACCGCCGTGACGACGTCGTCAAGCCCCGAGGCCGTTTCGTCCCCGAGGGCGTCGAGCTGGTGTTGGACGAGATCGATCGGATCGATCCGCAGGCCTGCACGGTCTCCCTGGGGAGCGGCGCGGTGCTTGCGTACGACGAACTGGTCATCGCCACCGGCACTGCCCCCCGACCCGACCAGACGCCCGGCATGCTCGGCCCCGAGTGGCGACGCAGCGTCCACGAGTTCTACACCCTCGAGGGCGCCCTGGCGCTGGCCGAAGCGCTACGCACCTTCGAGGGCGGACGCTTCGTGGCGCACCTGTGCGAGATGCCGATCAAGTGCCCGGTGGCGCCGTTGGAGCTGCTGTTCCTGGCCGACGCGCATTTCCGCGAGCGCGGCATGCGCGACGCGGTCGAGCTGGTGTACGTCACGCCCCTCGACGGCGCCTTCACCACGCCGCTCGCCGCCGAGCGCCTGGCGGGCATGCTCGAGCAGCGCGGCATCGCGCTCGAGAGCGACTTCGTGGTCGAGCACGTCGACGACGATGCCAAGGCGTTGGTGTCGTACGACGAACGTCGCGTCGCCTTCGATCTGCTCGTGAGCGTGCCGGTCAACATGGGTGCCGACTTCGTCGCCCGCAGCGGTCTCGGCGACGAGCTCCAACACGTGAGCGTGGACCCACACACGATGCGTTCGCACCAGCACGCGAACGTGTTCGCGCTGGGCGACGCGAACGACCTACCGATCTCCAAGGCCGGCTCCGCCACCCACTACTCGGTGGAGGTGTTCGCCGACAACTTCCTCGACCACGTCCAGGGCCGACCCATGCGAAGCGCGTTCGACGGGCACGTCAACTGCTTCGTCGAGACCGGCGGCGGCAAGGCCGTGTTGCTTGATTTCGACTACCAGACCCCGCCGCAGCCGGGCCGCTACCCGTTGCCCGGCATCGGCCCGTTCACGCTGCTCGAGGAGACCGCCACGAACCACGCCGGCAAGCTGATGTTCAAGTGGCTGTACTGGCACGTCCTGCTCAAGGGCCGTGCCTTGCCGCTGCCCAAGGCGCGACGCGGCAACGCACCGAGGGAGGTGATCCCGTGACCGCGACGGCCGAAGGAGGGCCCGGACCGGGAGCGCAACCAGACGCGACGAACCCTGACCTGGACGCCGCCGCCATCCAGGCTCAACTGGCGCGGATGGCTGCGCAGCTCGAGGAGATCGCCGCCGAGAGCCGGCGCTCGCGCGAACGCTGGGAGGCGCTCGACGAGTTGGTGCGCGACCTCACCCCCGTGGTGCGCCTGGCCCTCGAGGGCGCTGGCGAGAGGCTCGCGACGCTGGAAGAGCGGGGGTACGGTGAGGTGCTGAGCGCCAGCGTTGGGGTGCTCGACGACGTCATGCGCACCTTCGACCGCGACGGCGTGAAGAGGATCGGCGACACCGTCGTGCTCTTGCTCAAGACCATCCAGAACATGCGCTGAGCCGCGCCCCCGAAGGTGCCGCTCGTTCCCGAAGGCGCCGCGGCCACCTCGCAGGCGCGATCAAGAGGAGATGAGGATGCTCGTCACCATCGCCGGACGACCGGTCCACGTCAACGAAGAGGGCTTCCTCACCGACGCTGGGGAATGGGACGAGGCGGTTGCCGCCGCGCTCGCCGCCGACATCGGCCTCACCCTCAGCGACGAGCACCTGGCCGTGATCCGCTTCGTGCGCCGCGACTTCGCCGAGCGCGGCACCTCACCCACGCTACGGCGCGTCAGCAGCGTGGGAGGGTTCGAGATCAAGCGCCTGTTCGTGCTCTTCCCCAAGAAGCCTGCCAAGAAGATGTCGTACGTTGCCGGTGTGCCCAAGCCCATCGGCTGCGTCTAGGCCCGCCCTCCGTCGCGAGCGCTCGGCCCGAGAGGAGACCCGCATGACGGACGCCCGCCCCATTCCCACCTTCGACGACGATGGTCCCGAGCGCAAGCTCTGCATCATCTGCTCCAAGGGCTCGCTCGACATGGCCTATCCCGGCTTGGTGCTGGCAAACGCCGCGTTGGGCGAGGGCATCGAGACGCACCTGTTCTTCACCTTCTGGGGCTTCGAGATCATCAACAAGAAGACCATGGGCAACCTGCAGTTCTCGCCCGTCGGCAACCCAGCCACGCACATGCCGACCGCCTTGGCCGGCCTCCCTGGGATGCAGGGCATGGCCACGCGCATGATGCGCAAGCAGATCGAGGCGCTCGACGTGCCGCCGGTGCCAGAGTTCCTCACGCTCATCAAGGAGGCCGGTGGCCATCTGTGGGCCTGCCGCATGTCGTTCGACATGATGAAGCTCTCGGAAGCCGACCTGTTCGAGGGCGTCGAAGGCGTGATCGGCGCCACGGAGTTCATGGAGCTCTCCGAGGGAGCGCAGACGATCTTCGTATGAAGCGGCCGCAGCGCGTCGCCGTGGTGGGCGCAGGCTTGGGGGGCTTGAGCGCCGCCCACGCCATCCGCCGTCGCGCCGCCGAGCAGGGCCGCAGGCTGGACCTCGAGGTCTGGGAAGCCAGCGAGCGCCCCGGCGGGCAACTCATGAGCGTGCGCGAGGACGGGTTCCTGATCGAGTGGGCCGCCAACGCCTTCCGCACCGGGCTCGGGCCCACCGCCGACCTCGTCGGCCGGCTCGGCCTCCAGGCCGAGCAGGTCCACGCCGATCGAGCTGCCGAGCGCCGGTTCGTCTTCCACGGCGGCCGACTCCATCTGCTGCCGAGCGACCCCATCTCGCTGCTGTCGTTCGCGCCGATGTCGCCAGAGGGCCGCCTGCGCGTGATGGCCGAGCCGTTCCTGGCCCAACGGGTCGACCACGAGGAGTCGGTCCACGACTACGCCGCGCGCCACATCGGACCGGAAGCCGCCGAGGTGCTGCTCGGGACGCTCGTTCGGGGCATCTACGGCGGCGACGCGCGCAAGCTCTCGGTGGACGCAGCGTTCCCGATCATGCGCGAGATGGAGCGCGACCACCGCTCGCTGGTGGTCGCCGGGATCGCCGGCATGCCGGAGCGGATGCGCGAGGGCAAGACCACCTGGAGCTTCCGCGGCGGCATGCAGGTGCTCATCGAGCGCCTGACCGAAGACCTCGAGGGCGCGGTCCGCACCGGCACGCCGGCCTGCTCGCTGGCGCGCGATCCAGGCAGCGACGGCTACCTCCTCACCAGCCGGGACGGTGTCGCCCGGGCGTTCGACACGGTCGTGCTGGCCTTGCCACCGGGCGCGGCAGCCGACCTCGTCGAGCCACTCGACGCGACCATCGCCGAGGAGATCGACGGCATCCCCAGCGCACCCATCGGCATGGTCGCGTTCGGCTTCGAGCGCGAGGCGTTCGGTACGCCACCCGACGGGTTCGGGTTCCTGGTCGCGCCAGGCGAGGACGTGCCCGTGCTGGGCACCCTGGTGGAGTCCAACGTCTTCCCGGAGCGCGCGCCCCCAGGCACCGTGCTCGTGCGCGCGATCATGGGCGGCGTCGCGCAACCCGATCTGGACGACCGCAGCGACGCCGAGCGTGAAGCGCTCGCGCTCGAGGCCATCGACCGCGCCTGGGGCGTGAAGCGTGCCCCGCTGCGCTCATGGGTGGGCCGGCAGCGCCGCGGCATCCCGCAGTACGTGCTGGGCCACCTGACGCGCATGGGCCGCATCGCCGAGCGGCTGCAACGCCTGCCTGGGCTGCACCTGGCCGGGAACGCGTACCGCGGCATCGCGGTCGGCAAGCTGGTCGACGACGCCGAGCTTGTGGCGGACGCCTTGTGGGCGGCGTCGCCGGTCGCCCAGGCTGCGCCGGTGAGGTAGCGACGGACAACGCCTGTCGTGCGGCGCCGACGAGAGACTCGAGCCACGGCGCTCGATCAGGC
>PXAU01000080.1 GCA_003567075.1 Trueperaceae bacterium | reverse complement strand
TACGAACGCATGGCGTCGGTCACGTCGATGTCACGTCCGATCAGCTTGTAGATGTGCATCCTCGCTCCCCTCGCAGATCGTGCTCACGTGCGGCCCGGCTGGACCGTCACTGTACCAGGCGAGCGCTGGCCGCACCGAGGGCCGTGCGTCCTCACGAACCCCGACACCCCGCTGGCAGCGGGTAGCGCCGCGCACGTCCCTGACGCCGTGATAGGCGTTCTTGGGCGACGCCGGTGGCCACGCTCGCGTGCTAGCGTGAGCGCTGATGAGCCCGCACGAGACAGCGCCGCCGGGCGCGGAGACGAGCCTCGAGCCAGGCTCGTCGGCACGATCACGCGCACGTGACCGTCGTCGGACGCGCGACGCCGATCCTGCCGAGGGCGATTCGCGCTGCCCGGCTTGCGAGGGCATCGCCGTGCTCCAGGAGAAGTGGGTGCTGCATATCGTGCACGCCTTGCTCAACGGCCCCAAGGGGTTCAACGCCATCGGTCGCGAGGTGGGGGGCTGCAATCCCACGACCCTCACGCAGCGCCTCGGCCGACTGGAGCACCTCGGTGTGATCGTGAAGGACCACGGCGCCGGGCAGTGCCGCGCCTGCTATCGCTTGACCGAGGCTGGTGCGCAGCTCGAGGACGTGATCACGGCCATCCGACGCTGGGCCGACACGCACTTGGCCGGCAACGGCCGACTCCGGTCCTGAACTCCTGAACCGGGCGCTCCGCGCCTGATCGCGGTCGCCGTGCTCGATCTCGGTCCTGCACGTGATGCCGGCGCCGCGTGCCTGATCCCGGTCCCCCTGTGCCGGCTCGATCGCAACGTGACCTCTCGCTCAGGTTCTGCGACCGAAGAGCCCGCGCGGCTTACGCGCCTCGTCGAGTTCGGCCTGCAACACCCGGTTGCGCTCCTTGACCTTGGCCAGACGCGCCTTGAGGGTCTCGTTCTCGTGGCGCAGCCGCGCGACTTCGGCGCGCAGACCACCCAGCTCGCTGGCAGCCGGCGTGCCGCTGCCGAGCATCGGTGTCAGCGCGTTGGGATCACCGCCCGGGAAGAGCGCGCCGTCGAGCACGTCGTTGCCACCCGCGGCGCCCGCACCGAGGGGGCGGGCCGGCGCTTCCAACAGGCGCTGCACGCGTTCACGCAAGTTCTTGTCGCCCAGCGGCTTCTGCAAGAGCAGATCGGCACCGGCCTCGCGCGCTTCCCGGCGCAGGCCTTCGGATACGGTGGAGCCGGGCTCGGGCTCGGGCGCGACCAACACCACGCGGACGTGGGCCAGGCGCTTCACGGACTTCATCTTGCGGCAGATCACGCTGCCCGCGACGTCCGATAGGTCCATGGCAAGCACGGCCGCGTCGGGCGTGTGGCCCCGCAGGTGCGCTAGCGCCTCGGCGCCGCTGGCGACCACGGCCACGTCGAAGGTCCCTAGGCCGAGCAGCATGTCGAGCAGCTGTCGCTGTAGCGGGTCGGCGTCCGCGGCGAGGATGGAGGTCGTGGCCATGTACGGGGGACGATAGCATGCCCGCGGCTCGCGGCTCATTGCAGGTGGCACGTTTCACCCTGACGTGCGCCGTTCCGGCCGAGCGCCGGCGGAGCGACCGACTGCCATGGCCGCGATGGCGTATCAGCTCACTTGCGGTCGGTTCTGATGGGCAGGTTGGCGACGAGCACCATGCGGTCGCCATGCTGCTCGAACCGGACGTCGTACTCCTCTGCTTCCGACGGGAAGTACTTGCCGATCACACCCAGGAGCTCGGACTTGAGCTCCTCCATCTTGCCTGGGGTGAGCTTGGCGCGGTCGTACGACAGCACCAGCTTGAGCCGCTCCTTGAGCGCGTCGCGGCTCTTGCGGCGCCGGAAGAGACCGAACATCAGGCGCCCCCGAAGAGCTTCCGGAGGCCGGCAATGAAGCCGCGCCGCTCGTCGAACTGGAGGAAGGGAACCTCGTCGCCACGGATGCGGCGGGCGATGTTGCGGAAGGCCTGCGCGGCCGAGGTCTTGTTGCTGCCGGCCTCGAGGCTCATCGGGCTGCCGACGTTGGTCGAGATCAGCACCTGCTCGTCCTCCGGGACGATGCCGATCAGCTTCACCCCCAGGATCTCGAGCACGTCGTCCACCTCGAGCATGTCGCCGCGCCGTACCATGGCCGGCCGCAGACGGTTCACGATCAGGCGGACCTCGGCGATCTCGCGCGACTCCAGCAGACCGATGATGCGATCGGCGTCGCGAACCGAGGACACCTCGGGGTTCACGACCACCAAGGCACCGTCCGCTGCCGAAGCGGCCGTGCGGAAGCCCGACTCGATGCCGGCGGGGCTGTCGATGACGACCCGGTCGAAGCCCTCGTCCTCCAGCAGGCGCTTGACGGTCTCCTGCATGCGCTGTTCGGAGAGCGAGCTCTTGTCCTTCGTCTGCGAAGCCGCCAGCAAGTAGAGCGTCTCCACCCGCTTGTCGCGGATCACGGCCTGACGCAGCTTGCAGCGGCCCTCGAACACGTCGATCAGGTCGAACACGACGCGGCCTTCGAGTCCCATGACCACATCGAGGTTGCGCAGGCCCACGTCGGTGTCGACGACGCACACCTTCTCGCCGAGCTTGGCCAGTGCCGCCCCGACGTTGGCGGTGGTCGTGGTCTTGCCGACGCCCCCCTTGCCCGAGGTGACGACGATCGCTTTGGCGTTCACAGAAGCGGAGCCCTCCCGGAAATCCGCCGACCGTCGCTGCGCGTTGACCGCAGCGCACGCGCATGGCCGGCACGTGGCGGAACGATACCACAGCACCCAGGGGCCCCATCGCCCGTGCTCCGCGGCGCAGGCTCAGGCGGGCTGGAGGTTGGCGAAGCGGAGCGAAAGGCGCTTCGCCCCCGCCTCCGCGAACACAACCGTCACCTCGGTCCGCGCGCCCTCACCGCTCACGCCCACGATGGTGCCGACCCCATACTTCGGGTGCCGTACGCGCTCCCCACCGCGGAACGCGGCCGTAGCCCCGCCGCGCTGTGCGCCGGGTTCACCGTCGCGCTGCGCCGCGCCCGGTTGGGCAGGTCGGCCCGACAGCGACCAGTCCGCGGCCGCGTCGCGGCGTCGCGGCGGACCCTCGGAGAGGACCTGCCCCAGCACGTCGATCTCCTGCAGCGCGCCCTTGGGGAGGTCGTCCAGGAACCGGCTCGGCCGAGCGAACTCGGTGCGGCCGAAGGTCATGCGCGAGGCGCAGTGGATCAGGTACAGCTGCTCCTGCGCGCGGGTGATGCCGACGTACAGCAACCGCCGCTCCTCCTCGATCTCCTGCAGGCTGGCCGTGGCGGAGCGGTGCGGCAGCAGCTGCTCCTCGAGCCCCACCAGGAACACCACCGGGAACTCGAGCCCCTTGGCGTTGTGGAGCGTCATGAGCGTGACCGCGTCGTCCGGCACCTCGCCGTTGACGGCCTCCACTGCGCGGTCGTCGACGCTGGTCATGAGCGCGGCCTCGTCGAGGAAGTCGGCGATGCCGCCGCCCGACTCGGCCTCCCATTCGGTCACGGCGCTCACGAGCTCGTCGAGGTTCTCGAGCCGCGCCAAGGCGTCGTAGCCGCCCTCGTCCTTCAGCGCCTGCAGGTAGCCGCTCTGGTCCAGCACGGCCTTCAGGAACTGGCTGGCGCCGAGCGTGTCGGCGGCCTCGGCGAGGTCGTCCATCAAGGCCACGAAGGCTGCGATGCGCGCCACGGCAGGCGTCCCCGGCAGCGCCTCGGGTGCCGCCCGAAGAGCGTCGGCGAAACGGAGCCCGTGGCGCTGTGCGTAGGCCAGCAGGTTGCGCTCGCTCGTCTGGCCGATGCCGCGCTTCGGACGGTTGAGCACCCGCCGCCAGGCGACGTCGTCGGCGGCGTTCAGCGCCGCGCGGGCGTAGGCGAGCGCGTCCTTGACCTCGCGACGCTCGTAGAACCCGACCCCGCCGACGATCACGGCGCGCAGGCCAGCGCGCCGCAACGACTCCTCCAGCACTCGCGACTGGGCGTTGGTGCGGTAGAGCACCGCGCAGTCAGCGAGCCGCACCCCCTCGCCCTGGAGGCGCTCGACGGTGCGCGCGACGAAATCGGCCTCGGCCCGGTGGTCGTTGGCACGGTACTGGCGCACTGGTGCCCCGTCGCCCTTGGTGGCGCGCAGGTCCTTGTCCAGCCGACCGACGTTGTGGGCGATGAGCGCGTTCGCCACGCGCAGCACGCTGGCGGCGCTGCGGTAGTTGAGCTCGAGGCGGTACACCGAGGCATCCTCGTAGTCGCGCTGGAAGTCCAGGATGTTGCGGATGTCGGCGCTGCGGAAGCTGTAGATGCCCTGGTCGGGATCGCCCACCGCCATCAGGTTGCGGTACTTCTCGGCCAGCTGCCGGGTCAGCTGGTACTGCGCCGGGTTGG
>PXAU01000373.1 GCA_003567075.1 Trueperaceae bacterium | reverse complement strand
GGCGGCGGTGCACCGCCGACTCCACGGCAAGGAGCCCTACTTCATCCGCATGGGCGCCAGCATCCCGGTGGTGGGGATGTTCCTGGAGGCGCTCGGGGCGTACACCGTCGACTTCGCCTTCGGCCTCGAAGACGAGAACCAGCACGCGCCGAACGAGTTCTACCGCCTGTCGAGCCTGCGGCGCGCGCAGGAGGCGTACGCGCTGCTTCTCCTCGAGCTCGCGGCTCAGGGTTGACACGGACGCGCCGCCGGGGGTCGGCGACCGAGCGGCGCTCGGCTCCGCATTGGAACCGAAGGCGAGGTCGATGCGGGTGGCGCTCCAGCGGACCTCGCCTGGCTCGATCAGGTGTAGGGCTGCTCAGCGGTGCCCGCGCGTCACGCGGGGGGTGGCCCTCTGCGCTTGTGGGGTCGAGGCGACGAGTTCCAGGAGGCCCTCGGTCGCCGCTGGCGTACGTGGCTGGAGCACGTTGACCACGATCGCTCCCAGGCCACCGAGCAGCGCCAGGACGCCACCGAGTCGTCGGGTCGCGTGGTCCGCTCCCACTGGTGGCTCGGGTGCCGGTGCCGCGCCGCGGGTCATGGTCTCACCATCGCGGTGCTGAACATGGATGCACACATGATGGGCGTCAAGGCCATGAAGGCGAGCAATGTGATGTCGGTGTGAACTGGGATCGCGCCGGTACGGCCCGGGTGGAACGACACGGCAACGGTGTGCCCAGCGGTGCCGACGGCGCTACCGATGGCACAGGGGCGGCGGCTCGCCGTGGCGGCCACCAGTTGTGGCGTGATGACCCCCCATCGTGGTTCGGCCAGACGATCGCTGCGGTGTTCGTAGCGTGGATTTGCCTTGTCCCTGTCAACGCATGCCGGCCCCGTGCGCTTAAGGCAAAAGTGTTTGCCTTATCCTTGGCGTGTGGAATGGGGCTTCTACGGCCGCGCCAGAGAGCTTCAGGAACTTCGCGAAATCCTGGAGCGAGACCGGTGGTTCTTCGCCCGCATCACGGGTCGCCGGCGCATAGGCAAGACGACGCTCGTGCAGCAGGCGCTCCGAGCGAGGCCCACCCGGCCGATCCTCTACGTGCAGGTTCCCGACTCGGCACCGGCCGGAGTTCTCTCAGCCGTACGCGATGCGATGGATACCTTCGAGGTGCCAGAGGATGCTTACCCGCGACCGAACAGCCTACTTGCCCTGGCGCAGACCGTCGGAACGCTCGTCGAGAACGGCTACGTGGTCGCACTGGACGAGTTCCAGTACTTCAGCCGCAAGCACCTCTCCGCGTTCAATTCGTTCCTCCAAGCAGTCGTGGACGACCTCGCAGCCAGGGCCTCGGCGGTTCGCGGAGGTCTGATCGTGCTTGGATCGCTTCACGCGGAACTCGTGGCCCTGCTCGAGGACCGTGACGCCCCGCTCTACCAGCGTGCGACCGATCATCTCGAGCTGCAGCACCTCGACGTCGCATCCTTGCTTGCGCTGCTCGACGCGCACGCCGACCGCGATCCAATGCGACTCTTGCATCTGTGGAACCTGTTCGAAGGCGTCCCCAAGTTCTACCGCGACGCGTTCGAGCAAGGGGTGTTGCGTGCCGACCGGCGCACGGTGGTGGCACGCATGTTCTTCCGATCCTCGTCACCCCTGCGATCCGAGGCGGAGCACTGGTTCCTCAGCGAACTCCGCGGTCGCTACGACGTGCTGCTGAAGTTCGTCGCCCGTCATCCTGGAGCGTCGAACGCGGACATCGAGGCGCACGTTCGCCACCTCAGTCCGGAGACATCCGAACAGGTCGGAGGATACCTTCGGGTTCTGGTTGAGAAGTACCGCATGATCGAGCGACGCAACCCGATCTTCGCCACACCGCGAGCGCGACGGGGGAGGTACTACCTACGTGACAACTTCCTCAGGTCGTGGCTCGGCGCGCTCCAGAGCGCCGTCGCCTCAGTGAACTTCCGGACCGAGTCGGTCTTGGTCGAACGGGCCGATGACGGACTGAAGAACCTGGAGGGTCACGCGTTGGAGCGGCTCGTTGGCCAACTCTACGAAGAGCGCTCGCGAGATGGGATCGGGGACTTCCGGTTGACGCGCCGGATCGATGGCTATTGGGACCGTGGCGACACCGAGATCGATCTCGTTGCCGTCGACGAGGAGGACCGTCGGCTTCGATTCGCCACGTGCAAACGTGAGGCTGCGAAGCTCCTGGCCGACGTACCCCGGCTGCGGGCGCACGTGGCTCGCTTCTTGGCGGCGCAGCGGTCGTACCGCGACTGGACCATCGAGTTCGTGGCTCTTGCGCCGCGCCTCGACGCGACGACGCGCCGAGAACTCGCCAGTGCGGGTGTGGTGCCTCAGGACCTCAACGACCTCACCGCCGACATGTAGCGCCGACAGGGTCACCGCCGCATCGCAGCGCCCACGGCCGAAGCCGTGGGCGCAACGAACGGACCGTCAGCCTCAAGCCAGATCGAACCGATCGAGCTCCATCACCTTGGTCCAGGCGGCCACGAAGTCGTGCACGAACTTCGCCTTCGCGTCGTCCTGGGCGTAGACCTCGGCCAGGGCGCGCAGCTCGGAGTTGGAGCCGAAGACGAGGTCGACGCGCGTCGCGCTCCAGCGAGGTTCGCCGCTGGCGCGGTCGCGGCCCTCGAAGGTGTCCTCCTCGGCCGAGGTCGCCTTCCACTCGGTGCCCATGTCGAGCAGGTTCACGAAGAAGTCGTTGGTGAGGGCGCCCGGCCGCTCGGTGAAGACGCCGTGCCCAGCGTGCCCCGTGTTCGCGCCGAGCGCGCGCAGGCCACCGACGAGCACGGTCATCTCGGGTGCGGTGAGGGTGAGCAGCTGGGCTTTGTCGACGAGCAGCTCCTCGGCAGAGACCGTGTAGCGGGCCTTCTGGTAGTTGCGGAAGCCGTCGGCGATGGGCTCGAGCACCTCGAACGCCTCGACGTCGGTCTGCTCCTCGCTGGCGTCGGTCCGCCCGGGGTGGAACGGCACCGTCACCTCGTGCCCGGCGTCCTTGGCGGCCTTCTCGACGGCGGCGCAGCCGGCCAGCACGATCAGGTCGGCCAGCGAGACCCGCTTGCCGCCCGACTGGCCGGCGTCGAACTCGCGCTTGACGTTCGCGAGCACGCCGAGGACCTTCGCCAGGCGCTCAGGCTCGTTCGCTTCCCAGTCCTTCTGTGGCGCGAGGCGGATCCGTGCGCCGTTCGCACCACCGCGCTTGTCCGAGCCGCGGAAGGTCGAGGCCGAGGCCCAGGCGACGAAGACCAGGTCCGAGACCGACAGCCCCGTCGCAAGCACCTGTGCCTTCAGCGCCGCGATGTCCTGCTCGTCGACCAGCGGGTGGTCCACGGCGGGGACGGGATCCTGCCAGATCAGGTCCTCGGCCGGCACCTCGGGACCCAGGTAGCGCGAGCGCGGGCCCATGTCGCGGTGGGTGAGCTTGAACCAGGCCCGCGCGAAGGCGTCGGCGAGCTCCTCGGGGTGCTGATGAAAGTGCCGCGAGATCGTCTCGTACACGGGGTCCATGCGCAGCGCCAGGTCGGTGGTCGCCATCATCGGCGCGTGACGCGCGTTCGGATCGTGGGCGTCCGGCACCGCATCAGCCGCGGCCGGGTCGGTCGGACGCCACTGCCAGGCGCCGGCAGGGCTCTTGTGCAGTTCCCACTCGTAGCCGAAGAGGGTGTCGAAGTAGCTGTTGTCCCATTGGGTGGGCGTGGGCGTCCAGGCGCCCTCGAGGCCGCTGGTGATGGTGTCGACGCCCTTGCCGCTGCCGTGCTTGCTGGTCCAGCCGAGGCCCTGCTCGGTGATGTCGGCTGCCTCGGGCTCGGGCCCCACCATGGCGGCGTCGCCTGCGCCGTGCGTCTTGCCGAAGGTGTGTCCGCCGGCGATCAGCGCGACGGTCTCCTCGTCGTTCATGGCCATCCGCGCGAAGGTCTCTCGGATGTCGTGGGCAGCGGCAACGGGGTCGGGCTTGCCGCCCGGGCCTTCAGGGTTGACGTAGATCAGGCCCATCTGCACGGCCGCGAGGGGGTTCTCGAGGTCGCGCTCGCCGGAGTAGCGCTCGTCGCCGAGCCACTCGGCCTCCTTGCCCCAGTAGATGTCCTCCTCGGGTTCCCAGACGTCCTCACGGCCGCCGGCGAAGCCGAAGGTCTTGAAGCCCATCGACTCGAGCGCGACGTTGCCGGCGAGGACCATCAGGTCGGCCCAGGAGATGGCGCTGCCGTACGTGCGCTTGATGGGCCACAGCAAGCGCCGCGCCTTGTCCAGGTTGGCGTTGTCCGGCCAGCTGTTGAGCGGGGCGAAGCGCTGCGTGCCGGTCGAGGCGCCACCGCGGCCGTCGCCGGTGCGATAGGTGCCGGCGCTGTGCCAGGCCATGCGGATGAAGAGCGG
>PXAU01000167.1 GCA_003567075.1 Trueperaceae bacterium | reverse complement strand
TGCGCGAGTTGACGCGTCAGACGCGGCTCTACACCGAGATGGTCACCACCGGCGCGCTGTTGCACGGCGATCTGGAGCGCCACCTTGGCCACGACCCGCTCGAGCGGCCGCTCGTGCTGCAGCTCGGCGGTGACGACCCCGAGGCGCTCGGGCGCTGCGCCGCGCTGGCGGAGCGCTGGGGCTTCGGCGAGGTGAACCTGAACGTGGGCTGCCCCAGCGAGCGCGTGCAGCGCGGTCGCTTCGGCGCCTGCCTCATGGCCGAACCGGCGCTGGTGGGGGAGGCCGTGCAGGCGATGCGCGCGGCCTGCAGCCTGCCGGTGACGGTCAAGCACCGCTTGGGCATCGACGACCTGGACGACGACGAGCACCTCGCCCGCTTCGTCGACACGCTCGCCGCGGCCGGTGTCGACGGCGTGATCGTGCACGCGCGCAAGGCCTGGTTGCGCGGGCTCTCGCCCAAGGCCAACCGCAGCGTGCCACCGCTGCAACCCGAGCGGGTGCTGTGGTTGAAGGCCGAGCGACCTCACTTACGGGTGGAGCTCAACGGCGGCATCGCTGACCTGGATGCGGCGCTGGCCTGGCTGCGCCAGGTCGACGGCGTCATGATCGGCCGCGCTGCCTACGAGCGCCCATGGCTGTTGGCGGAGGCCGACGCGCGTGTGCATGGGCGCGTCAACCCGGCGCGCGATCGTGAGCAGGCGCTGCGCGCGTACCTGCCGTACGTGGAGGCGCGCCGGCAGGGGGGAACGCCGTTGGGGGCGATGACGCGGCACCTGCTGGGGCTGTTCGCGGGGCGCCCGGGCGCGCGCGCCTACCGCAGGGTCATCGCGGAGCGGGCGCACCTGCCCGGCGCCGGTCCCGAGGTGCTCGAGGCGGCGCTTGCCGCCGTGCCCGAGACGGTGCGGCGCGAGCCGCCGGGGTGGCAGCGACCGGCCGAGGCCGGGCGGGCGGAGCGGGGTGCTCTGGTAGACTCCGCTGCATGACGTCGCCCACCTGGCTGCGGGGCATCCGCGGCGCCACGACGGTCGAGGTCGACGAGGCCGAGGCGATCCTGGACGCCACCCGCGAGTTGCTCGTGACCATGTGCGAGCGCAACGGCATCGACGACTTCGAGCCCATCGCGGCGATCTTCTTCACCACCACCCACGATCTGACCGCCACCTTCCCGGCGGAGGCAGCTCGCGGCCTGGGCATGCACATGGTGCCGCTCCTGTGCAACCAGGAGATCCCCGTGCCGGGGCGACTGCCACGGGTGGTGCGGGTGATGCTGCAGCTCAACACGACCATGCGCCAGGATGACGTCCAGCACGTGTACCTGCGCGAGGCGGCGCGGCTGCGGCCCGACCTCACCAGCGCGCAGTGAGGCCCTCTGGCGATCACAGGTAGGCGGGGCCGGCTCCTGCCGGCCCCGGACGTTCGAGCGAGGAACCTCGGCGGCGTCAGGCGCCGGCGAAGGAGAGCGCGTCCAGCTGCAGGCTGCGCGCGCCGATGATGCTGCCGCCCAGGCCGGGACGCCACACCAGGTCGGTGCCGACCGCCTCGATCTGCTCCAGCAGCCGGAACAGGTTGAAGGACACGGCGAAGTTCTCCACCGGTCGCCCTTCGCCGCCCTCGACGCGGAGCCCCAGGCCCTGCACCGAGACGTCGCCGCTTATCGGGTTGGCGCCGGCGTGCACGCCCATCAGGTCGGTGACGATCAGGCCGTCGGCGAGCGCCGTGCCGGCCCCGGCCTCGATCAGCACGTTGGAGCCGCTCACGCCGAGGGTCGAGGCGTAGGAGCGCGAGGCGTTGCCGGTGTTGGCCTGACCGGTGCGGCGCGCGGTGTCGCTGTTGTGGAGGAACGAACGCAGCACGCCACGTTCGATCAGCTCCGTGCGCTGCGCCGGCGTCCCCTCGACGTCGAAGGGCCGGCTGGCCAGCCCGCGCTCGAGCGTGGGGTCGTCCACCAGGCCGAGGAGCTCGCTGGCGATCCGTTCGCCCAGCCGGCCGGCCAGCCGCGACTTGCCCTCGGCCACCGCCTTGCCCGAGAGGCTCATCAGCAGCAGCTGCACGATGACGGTGGTCACCTCGGGCTCGAACACCGCGCGGTAGCGCCCGGTCGCGAGAGGTGTGGCGCCGAGGTGGCGCCCCACGCGATCGAGGATGCTCTGCGAGGTGCGGGTCGGGTCGAGCTCGTGGAACTCCTTGGCGATGTCGAAGTCGGCGCCCTGCTTGATGCTGTCGCCCTGCTTCATCACCGGCATCGCCATCAGGTAGCCGTAACCGTTGCGGTAGCCGCCGTCGGCGCCGGTGGTCGAGCCGAGCACGGCTTCACTCTCGGATTCGCTGTAGCGCGCCACGAACACCGCGTCGACGCGGGAATCGTCGCGCAGCGAGTTCTCCAGCGATACGATCGCCTGGCTCTTCGCCTCGATCTCGGCCGAGAGGCCCTCGCCGAGCAGGTCGTGACGGCCGAGCGGGCGCCCGGATACGAGCGCCGCCTCGCCGGCGGGTTGCAGACCGGCGTTCTCGATCGCCTCGTCGAGCACCCACTCGAGGCTCGTCGCATCGAGCGCCTCGCTGGAGGCGTACCCCACGCGGCCGTCGTCGACCACGCGCACGCCCACGCCGCCGCGGCGGGCGTGGGTGATCTCCTCGACGCGGCCGCCGTCGGCGGAGAGCGTGAGCTCGCGCTCGGAGGTGCCGAGCACCTCGGCCTCGACGCCGCGTTCGCGCGCGCGCCGCAGCAGGAAGTCCTTGGCCGTCTCGAAGGTCATGCTTCGCCTCCCACCACGAGTTCGCTGACGCGCAGGTGCGGTTGCCCCACCTCGACCGGCACCGAGCCGCTCATGCTGCCGCACATGCCGGGCTCGGTGGCGAGGTCGCCGGCGACGGCGTCGACCTTCTGGATCGTGTCCGGGCCCTTGCCGACGAGCAGGGCGCTGCGGACCGGTTCGGCCAGCTCGCCGTCGCGGATGATGTAGCCCTCGGTGACGGCGAAGTTGTACTCGCCAGAGCCGGGCTTGACCTGGCCACCGCCCATGGCCTTGGCGTAGAGGCCGAAGCCGATGCCCTGGAACAGTTCCTGCGGGTCGGCTACCTCGCCGGGCAGGATGAAGGTGTTGCGCATGCGCGAGGTGGGTGCGTAGGTGTAGTTCTCGCGCCTGCCTGAGCCGGTGCGGGCGTAGCCGGTCTTGAGCGCGCCCCAGCGGTCGACCATGTAGGAGGTCAGCACGCCCTTGTCGATCAGCACGGTGCGCTGCGTGGGCATGCCCTCGTCGTCGTACTCCGAGGAGCCCCAGCCGTTGGGGGTGGTGCCGTCGTCGACGTAGCTGACGACGTTCGAGGCGATGCGCTCACCCAGCTTGTCGCTGAGCACCGAGGCGCGGCGCGCCACCATCGTGGTCTCGACCAGGTGGCCGAGCGCTTCGTGGAAGATGACGCCGCCGAAGCCGCTGCCGATCACCACCGGCATGGTGCCGGCCGGTGCGGGCTTCGCGCGCAGGTTGGTGAGCGCGCGCTGCGCGGCGGTGGCGCCGATCGTGGCAGCCGGGTAGCGGTCGAAGAACTCCAGCCCGACCGACAGGCCCGGGCCGACGAAGGCGGTCTGGGTCTGGTCGGCGTCGCTGGCGATGACGCTGGCGGCGCAGCGGGTGCGGACCCGGCGGTCCTCCACCCAGTCGCCCTCGCTGTTGACCACCACGACGTCCTGCTCCCACTCCAGCAGGCGCCCCTCGACCTGCTTCACCGCCGGGTCGATGCGCGCGCCGGCGTCGAGCTCGCGCAAGCGCTCGAGGCGCCAGCGCTTGGGCTGCTGTTCGAACGCGACGCTGGGCGCGTGGAGGCCTCGGGCCGACTGGCGCCTGAGGTCGAGGCCGCCGGCCCCGCGGGCGTCGACGCTGCCGTTGCCGCTGCCGTCGCCGCTGCCGCGCAGACGCACCAAGGTGTCGGTGAGCTCGCCCAGGGCGCTATCGCTCAGGTCGTTGGTGTAGGCGTAGACGACGTCGGTGCCGAAGAAGAGTCGCAGGCCGGCGCCCTGTTCGATGGCGCTGACGGCGTCCTCGACCTCGCCGTCGATAGTGCGCAGGGTGCGGCGGCGCCAACGCTCGAGGTAGAGCTCGGCGAAGTCGGCGCCGCCCTGTCGGGCCCGGCGCAGCACGGTCTCGGCGGTCGCGGGTGTGAGCATGGGCGACGCTACCACGTGACCATCGCGTTGCGCCGATGCAGCTTACGGGCTGCCGTTCGCGCCGCCCACACGGCCGCGCCCCCTCGCCGAGGTGTGAGCGCGCCCGCTCGCCGAGGGGCGAGCGGGCGCGCTGGACATGTCCCTGGAGGGGTCTTCTTCAGCGTGTGGGACGGATTCCTCGGTTTGCTTGGACGGCGCGGCGCACGTCCTGATGGCGGGCTTGTGCTACCTGGTGGATGAAGCTCGGAACGTGCAGCATCAGCGACCTCCTGACACCAATAGTATAGGAGAACCCCGATGTTGTCAAGTGGTTGATCGCGATATCCCAATATTCAGGCCGTCATCGCAGCAGCGTCTCCTCGAGCTCCTGCAGCAGCTGCCGCACCGCCTCGGGCTCCAGCCGGTAGAAGGCCTTGTTGCCACGCTTCTCCACCGCCACCAGGCCGGCCTCGCGCAGCAAGCGCAAGTGCCCGCTCACGGTCGGTTGGCTAACCCCGATCTGCTCGGCCAGGTCGCCCACGGTGGGGCGCATCCCGGCGAAGGTCGAGACCAGCGTCAGCGCAAGCAGGCGGCTCGGGTCCGAGAGCGCCTTGACCCGCCGCGCCAAGGCCCCCACGTGACTGCTGGTGCGCTCGAACACGTCCTCGCTGCGCAACCCGAAGCCGACGTACTGGACGTCGTCGACGCGGAAGCCGAAGCCGCCGCTGGCCGCCAACCAGAGCGGCACCACCGTGACGCGGCCGCGCTCCGCGGCCTCACGGATCGGCTGGGCCAGGTGCTCGAAGCGGGTGAAGTGGTGCGGCGGCAGGGCCTCGAGCACCGACCCGGTGGCCTCGAAGGCGTCGTCGAAGGCGGCCGCGGCCGCGGCCACGGCCGCTTCGCCGTGCTCGCGCCAGCCAGCCTCGAGGTGCCCCCACAAGCGCGCGAGCAGACCCGCGAAGCGGGCCGCGGCGTCGCCATCGAGCAGCACTTCGATGCGCTGCCGGATGTCGGCCTCCTGCTGGGCGTGCGCCTCGGCGTCGTCACCGGGCGGGGCGTGGGCGCCATCGCGCACGTAGCGCGCCGCCAGGTTGCCGAGCTCGCGCAGGAAGCGCTGTGGATCGCCGTCGAAGACGAAGCCGTAGCGGCCGGCCAGCACGAACAACTCGGCGCCCGGGCCGCTCAGGCCGTGCTCGGCCAGGAAGGCCTCGAGGTCGCTGCCGATGCTCGGGTCGGCGTCGAGCAGCGGCTTGGCCCACGGCACATCGAAACCGCGCGGGTGGTGCAGGCGCCGCAGCAGCATGTACTCGGCGTATACCAACTCCATCACCGGCGACGGGCCGCAGCCGACCCGCGGACCCTCGCGGCCGGGGGCTTGGAAGGAGAGGATCGTGTCACTGTCCATCGGCTGTCGCCGATGGTATCAGAGGTCAGCCCTCGTCGTCGCGCCACTCCGAGACGGGCACGAGCTCACCGCCGTCGACGACGGCGTTCGTCACCTTGTGCCCGCGGTTCGCGTTCACCTCGAGCAAGGCCTGGTCCAGCGTCTTCGGTCCCACGAGCTGCTTGCGGACGAAGTAGCCACCAGCATCGAGGCTCATCTCGCTCGTCTTGGAGATCCGCACCTTGATGACCTCGCCGCTCTTGGCCGTGCGGACCCGGCACCACAGCGCCTGGCCGTCGTCGCGGAAGCGCGGGTCCTGCCTACGGAAGAGACCGAACATGCCCGCAGTGTACCGTGCCGCATGGCAGCGACGCGCGACCTGCTACGAGACGCCTTCGAGGCGGCGATCCAGGCGGCCGACCCGGGGGCCGCCGTGCGGCCCCACCTGCCACCGCCACCGGAGCGCGGCAGGCTCGTGGTGGTCGGCATGGGCAAGGCCGCGGCGCCGATGGCGAGCGCCGTGGAACGGCACTACGCAGCGTTGGGGATCGCGCCCGAGGGCGTGGTCGTGACGCGCTACGGGCACGCTGCGCCGCTCGAGCACCTGCGGCTGCTGGAGGCTGGCCACCCGGTGCCCGACGAGGCCTCCCAGGCCGCCGGCGAGGCGCTGCTGGCGGCCGTCGACGGCGCCGCCGCCGACGACCTGGTGCTGGTGCTCGTCTCCGGCGGCGGCTCGGCCCTGGCCTGCGCGCCGCTGGCGGGTATTGACCTGGCCGGCAAGCAGGCCGTGACGGGCGAGCTGCTTCGCAGCGGCGCCGACATCGGCGAGATCAACCTGGTGCGCAAGCACCTCTCGGCCCTCAAGGGCGGCCGCCTGGCCGCGCGCGCCGCGCCCGCCCGGGTGCTGGCGCTGGTGGTCTCGGACGTCGTTGGCGATGACCTCGCCGCGGTCGCCTCGGGCCCCACCGTGGCCGACGGGAGCGGTCCCCTGGACGCGCTGGCGGTCCTCGACCGCTACGCGCTGGCCGCGCCGGCCGCCCGCAGCGCGCTCGAGCGGGCCGCCGACGACGGCGAGGGCGCTGCGCCGCGCCCCGACGACCCGTGCCTGGCCTCGGTCGAGACGCGCCTGGTCGCCTCCAACCAAGCCAGCCTCGAGGCCGCCCGGGCGCCGCTCGAGGCGGCCGGCTTCCGCACGCTCGTGCTCAGCAACGCCGTCGTGGGCGAGGCGCGCGAGGCGGGCGGCTTCCACGCCGCCATCGCGCTGCAGGCCTGGCGCCACGGGCAGCCAGGCGCGCCCCCGTTGGCGCTGCTCTCGGGCGGCGAGACCACCGTCACGGTGCGGGGTGACGGCGGTCGCGGCGGCCGCAACAGCGAGTTCGCGCTGGCGTTGGCGCTGGCGCTCCCGCCCGCTGCCCCGGTGGCGGCGCTGGCCGCCGACAGCGACGGCATCGACGGCATCGGCGGCCACGCCGGCGCCTTCGTCACGCCCACGCTCCTGCAGCGACTCGATCGCCGCGCGGCCCGCGCAGCGCTCGCGCGCAACGACTCGCTGACCGTGTTCGAGGAGGCCGACCACGCCTTCGTCACCGGCCCCACCCGCACCAACGTCAACGACGTGCGGGTGGTGCTGGTCGGTGACGCGGCGGCGGCGATGCGATAGCCTCCTGGGGATGCCGCGCCGCCTCGACGCCCGCGATCCAGCGAGCCGCGCCGCCGCCGTTTCCACGGCGGCCGAGCTGCTGCGCGCTGGTTCGCTCGTCGCCTTCCCGACCGAGACCGTCTACGGCCTCGGCGCCCGCGCTCGCGACGCCAGCGCCGTAGCGCGCGTGTTCGCGCTCAAGGGGCGCCCGGCCTGGCACCCGCTGATCGTCCACCTCGGCGACGCCGAGCAGCTTGGCGCCTGGGCGGCCGAGGTCCCCGAGGTGGCCTGGCGGCTGGCCGAGGCCTTCTGGCCGGGACCGCTCACGCTGGTGGTGCGCGCCCGCGACGACGTGCCCGCCGTGGTCACCGGCGGCGCCCCGACCGTGGCGCTGCGGGTGCCTGGGCATCCGCTGGCGCTGGCGTTGTTGCAGTCGCTGGGCGAAGGCGTTGCCGCGCCCTCGGCCAACCGCTACGGGCGCCTCAGCCCGACCCGCGCCGAGCACGTGCTGGCCGAGTTCGAGCACGCACCCTTGGCGCGCGGCGAGGCGCTGGCGGTGCTCGACGGCGGCCCCTGCAGCGTCGGCCTGGAGTCGACGATCGTCGACCTGACGGGCGCCCAGCCGCGGCTCTTGCGCCCCGGCGGCCTCGCCGTCGGCGCGCTCGAGCGGGTGGCGGGTCGCTTCGCCAGCGCCTTCGGCGGGCCGCGCCCACCGGCGCCCGGCGACAGGCCGCGCCACTACGCGCCCGACGTCGAGACGCGCTTGGTGGATGGGGCTGCGCTCGCGACGGCGCCGCACGACGTGGCGGTGCTGGCGCGCCGGGCGGCGCCCCCCGGACGCCCACCGACGGCCGCCAGCTGGCTCGACTTAGGCGTCGACCCTGCCCACTACGCCCAGCAGTTCTACGCGGCGCTGCGCCAGCTCGAGGCCGAGCGCCCCCGCGCCATCTGGGTCGAGCGGGTGCCGCAGGAGGAGTCCTGGGGCGCCGTCGCCGACCGCTTGGCGCGCGCGACCAGCGCCGTCACCGACCGTCCCGAGGAGACCGCATGAGCCACCACCACACCGACCCGCCGCTCGTCGCCGTCGTGATGGGCAGCACCAGCGACTGGGAGACGATGCGCTTCGCCGACGCGACGTTGGAGGCGCTCGACGTGCCCCGTGCCTGCATGGTGGTCTCGGCCCACCGCACGCCCGAGCGGCTGCGCAGCGTGGCGCAGGGCGCCGCGGCGGCGGGCTACAAGGTGCTGATCGCCGGCGCCGGCGGTGCCGCCCACTTACCGGGCATGCTGGCGGCCAACACGCAGCTGCCGGTGTTCGGGGTGCCGGTGCGCAGCCGCGCGCTGCAGGGCATCGACTCGCTGCTGTCGATCGTGCAGATGCCCGCCGGCGTGCCGGTCGGGACGCTCGCCATCGGTGAGGCCGGCGCCACCAACGCGGCGCTGCTGGCCGCGGCCGTGCTGGCCCTGCACGACCCGGCCCTGCGCGAGCGGCTGCGCAGCTACCGTGCCCGCCAGACCGAACGGGTGGAGGCCGACACCCTGCCCACCCCGGCCTTCCGCCTCCCGTGAGCCGGCCGCTGCTGCCGGGCGCCACCATCGGCGTGATGGGCGGCGGTCAGCTGGGACGGATGCTGGGGCAGGCGGCCCGCCGCCTGGGGTACGGCTTCGTGGTCTGGAGCCCCGAGCCCGACGCGCCGGCCGCCGCCGTGGCCGACCGGCTCGTGCACCAGCCCTTCGACGACCCCGACGCGGCCCGTGCCTTCGCCGAGTTGGTCGACGTCGTCACGGTCGAGTTCGAGAACGTGCCCGCGGCCACCGCCGAGCGGCTGCGCGCCTGGCGCCCGGTGCGGCCCGGGCCGCGGGTGCTGGCGGTGAGCCAGCATCGCGCTCGCGAGAAGGCCTTCGTGCGCGACCAGGGCTTGCCGCATGCCCCCTACCGCGACGTGCCGGACGCCGCCGCGCTCGACGCCGCGCTCGTCGCCATCGGTCTCCCGGCCGTGCTCAAGACCGCCGGCTTCGGCTACGACGGCAAGGGCCAGGTGCGGCTGCGCGGGCCCGACGCCCTGCCGGCCGCGCTCGCGCTCGCGGCCAGCGGCCCGTGCGTGCTCGAGCGGCTGGTGCCGCTGGCGCTGGAGCTCTCGGTGCTGGTCGCGCGCGGCGTGGACGGGACGGCGCGAGCGTATCCGGTGTTCGAGAACGCTCACGCGCGGCACATCCTCGACGTGACGGTGGTA
The DNA here is from genome assembly GCA_003567075.1 of Trueperaceae bacterium. Classification (GTDB taxonomy): domain Bacteria; phylum Deinococcota; class Deinococci; order Deinococcales; family Trueperaceae; genus CSSed10-48. Next base: position 8,680 of record PXAU01000167.1, on the reverse strand, counting down.
CCCGCCCGGGTGGACGACCAGGTTGCGGCGCGCGCTACGGAGCTGGCGCTGGCGCTGGCCGAGGCGCTCGACCTGGTGGGGTTGGCGTGCGTGGAGTGCTTCCTGAGCGACGGCGGCGAGCTGCTCGTGAACGAGATCGCGCCGCGGCCCCACAACTCCGGGCACGTCAGCCTCGAAGCCTGCGAGACTGACCAGTTCGAGCAGCAGCTGCGGGCCGTGTGCGGCTTGCCGCTCGGCTCGACGCGCCTGCGCTCGCCCGGCGCCATGGCCAACCTGCTGGGCGACCTGTGGAATGGGGGCGCGCCGGACTGGACCCGGGTGCTGGACCGCCCGGGCCTCCACCTGCACCTGTACGGCAAGAGCGAGGCCCGTCCGGGACGGAAGATGGGGCACCTGAGCAGGCTCGCCGCGAGCGCCGACGAGGCCGAGGCGGCGGTCCGCGCCGCCCGCGAGGCGCTTCGGTCCGAGACCCGCGAGCGCGGGCCGGCGGCCTGAGGCGGCGGCCGATCACGATGGCGAACCTGAGCTACATGACCCCCGACGTGCGCGCCCTGTTCGGCGAGGCTAGCGCCGCCGCGCGCGAGGTGCTGGTGTCGCTGCCGACGCGTGACCGCGACCTGTTCCTGGCGCGTCTCGAGCGCTGGTTCCAGAACCTCGTCGACGGCCTCGGGCCGGTCTACGGGACCCGCCACGACTACGACGCCGTCATCACCCGCTTGGTGCGGATGCTGGCGCGCCAGTACCTCGAGCGGCCCGAGCCCCTGAAGCTGCTCGACCTCGAGCGCGACCTGAGCCCCGACTGGTTCCAGCGCGAGACGATGGTCGGTTACGTCTGCTACGTGGAGCGCTTCGCCGGGACGCTCCAGGGGGTGCTCGAGCGGCTCGACTACCTGAGCGAGCTGGGCGTCACCTACGTCCACCTGATGTACGTGCTGCGCCCACGCGAGGGTGAGAACGACGGCGGCTACGCCATCGCGGACTACGTGGACGTCGACCCTCGACTCGGCAGCATCGATGACCTGGACGTGGTCTGCGCGGCCTTGCGGGAGCGCGGCATGTCGGTCTGCGTCGACCTGGTGCTCAACCACTGCGCCGACACCCACGTCTGGGCCAAAGCCGCGGCCGCCGGCGACGAGCGCTACCGCGACTACTTCTACACCTACCCGACGCGCGAGGAGCCCGACGCCTTCGAGCGCACCCTGCCCGAGGTGTTCCCGGATTTCGCGCCGGGCAACTTCACCTGGGTGAGCGCGATGCAGCGCTGGGTGTGGACCACCTTCAACGCCTACCAGTGGGACCTCAACTGGTCCAACCCGGCGGTGTTCCTCGAGCTGGTCCACATCATGGGCGAGCTCGCCAACCGCGGCGTCGAGGTGATGCGCATGGACGCGGTGGCGTTCATGTGGAAGCGGCTCGGCACCGACTGCCAGAACCAGCCCGAGGTGCACGACCTGCTGCAGGCGCTGCGCGCGTGCAGCAAGATCGCCACCGCCGCGGTGGCCCACAAGGCCGAGGCGATCGTGTCGCCCTCGGACCTGATCCACTACTTCGGCACCGGCCGCCGCTTCGGCAAGGTCGCCAACGTCGCCTACCACAACAGCCTGATGGTGCAGTTCTGGTCGGCGCTGGCGAGCCGCGACACGCGCCTGATGACGCACACGCTGCGCAGCTTCCCACCCACGCCGCCCTCCATCGCCTGGGGCTGCTACATCCGCTGCCACGACGACATCGGCTGGGCCGTCACCGACGAGGACGCTGCCGCGGTGGGCCTGTCCGGGCAGGGCCACCGGCACTTCCTGTCGGACTACTACTCGGGTCAGTTCCCCGGCAGCCACGCGCGCGGCGCGGTGTTCCAGTACAACCCCGCCACCGGCGACCGGCGCATCTCGGGCAGCTTCGCCAGCCTGTGCGGCCTCGAGGCGGCGCTCGAGGCGCGCGACGAGCGCCTGGTGCAGTTCGCCATCGATCGCATCCTGCTCGGCCACGCGCTCATCTGCGGCTTCGGCGGGCTACCGCTCTTGTACATGGGCGACGAGATCGGCCTGCGCAACGACTACGGCTACCTGCGCGATCCCGACCACGCCGCCGACAACCGCTGGCTGCACCGCCCGACCATGGACTGGGAGGCCGTCGCCCGACGCTTCCTGGTCGGCAGCGTCGAGCACCGCTTGTTCGAAGGGCTGCTGGCGATCCTGCGCGCGCGCAAGCGCACGCCGCAACTGCACGCCACGTACCCCACCGAGGTGCTCGACGTGCACCCGCACCTGCTGGTGACGCTGCGGCGCAACCCGCTCGGTCCGATGCTCGCCGTGTTCAACCTGACCGAGGCGCACCAGACGCTGCTGATGGCGGTGCTGCACGAGCACGGCCTGGTGCAACCCTTCGACCAGCTCGACCAGCGCTTCGTCGACACCAGCGGCGAGCACCTGCACGTGGCGCCGTACCAGCGGGTGTGGTTGGTGTGAGCGGGCGCTTGGATCGACACAGACGGCGATCAAGCCATCGGTAAGTGGTAGGCCGCGGGACTCGACGACGTTGTTTGCTTTCGGGTATGTGATGGTTTAACCTTGCCATCATGGCGAGTGCAAAGTGTTGGGAGCGGTTCGCGTCCTCTTCGAACTCGAAGAAGACGAGCCGTGATGCGTTCTTTCGCAGCAAGCCCCACAGGTCACACCGTTGATGCTTCGTGGAGCGGCCTTGGTGTGGCGTGCATTCGTACTGGTCGTGCTGCTTCTCGGCATCGTGTCGAGCGGAGCCTGTGAGGGACCGTCGCGACCTGAAGCGCCGCAGGTTGAGAACGGCGATGGTTCGGATGCCCCATCGCCGACCGAGTGGGCTGTCCGAGCGCACTATGCGCCAGTGCTCGATCTGGCATGGCGTCAAGACTCGGACGCCGTCGCTGTGTTCGCCATGGGCGATCGGCTGACGCTGCTCGACGCCGACGCAGGAACCTCCATCGAATGGCCAGAGACGGCGGATCGTTCGATCGTCTACGGTAGCCCGCTCGTTGGGGCCATCGCGTGGAGTCGAGACGGTCGCCGTGTGGCGCTTCCAGGTCGCGTCTTCGACGCCTCGACGTGGCAACGCGTGACGTCACTCGCCCTCGAGGAGCGACACACGAGTGACGCATTGGCGTTCAGCCCCGACGGCACGATGCTGGCTGGTGGCACGCGCCCAGGTGCGGGTGGACAGGTTGGCTGCATTTGCCTCGTCGTCTGGGACGTCGCGACGGGATCTGTGCTTCATTCGATCGATACACCCCGCAATGCCTGGGAATCGCGCGGGTATGTGAGCAGTGTCGACTGGAGCCCGGATGGCACGCAGGTGGTCGTTGCGAGCACATACGGAAGCTTCGTGTACGATTTGCCGACTGCGGAAGTCGCCATCGATCTGCCCGCCGCGCAGGCCGTTGCCTGGAGCCATGATGGTACCGCCATTGCGTTGTCGGAGCGCCGAGCCTACGGTGCGCGGGCGGAGGCTGGGATCGTGTGGATCATGAATGCCGTGACGGGCCGGCGCATACTCGAGCGTCGTCTCCATGATGGTGTCGCCTATAGCCTCGCATGGTTGCCTGGCAGCTCGAGGCTTGTCACGGCGGGGCTCGATGGTACGGTTGCCGTCGTTGCGGCAGATTCGCTGGCAGAGCTTGAACGCTTCCGTGTCGGAGGGGCGGTGCGTGTCGTGCGTGTGAGCTCGGACGGTCGACACCTTGCCATCGGTACCGTGACGGGTTTGGTGTACCTCATGCCGGTATCGTTGGACGGTGGCGGCGTGCGAGTACCGATAGGGGGAGGCAGAATCCACGCTGTCACGTTGAGTCCGGGCGACCGCTTCGCGGCATCGGCGGGTAGCGACGAGACGGTGCGAATCTGGAGCACTGCCTCTGGGGCCTTGATCACGGAGCTTCAGCCCGGCGGGCGGGTGTCGGACGTTCGTTGGAGCCCCGACGAACGGTGGTTGGCGTTGGCGGCTGACACCATCTCGCTGTTCCGCTGGCCTGCAATGGAACCCTACGGCTCGATGGCAACGGGCATCGATTCGAGCTTTGACGAGGTTCTTGCGTTCAACGCTGATGGAAGCATCCTTGCGGTAGGGACGATGAACGAAGTCGTCTTCTTCGACCCCGAGCGCCTGACGATGGTCAGGCGGTATCAGCCGCCCGAGGAGCCGTTCCTCGTGACGAGCGTGGCATGGTCACCCAGCGACGACGTGCTTGCCATGAGTTCAGAGTGGGGGGTCGTGTGGTTGATCGATATGGACGGCACGACCGAGACGCGCATCGAGCCGATCGTGGATCACGTCGGTGCGTTGGCGTGGAGCAGCGACGGCACGATGATCGCGATTACCGGTTGGGACTCGGGCTTCGTGAAGCGCCGCACGGTCATCGTGGACGTCCAGACGCTCGATGTCATCCACGCCCAGCCTTACGCGAGCCAGGGCCCGAACTACGCGGTCGGTTTCACGGCAGACGATGCGTGGTTCTGGGCGGCAGGTGCGCCAGACGACGGTAGTTATGGCGGATCGGCTGGCGACATGAACGCGTTGAAGGTGTGGAACATGGCAGACGGAGCGCTCGTGTACGGTATCGATGGCACCGGTCTGATCGGTGGGGCCGCGTTCGCGGATGACGGATCGTATGTCCTGACTGGTTCGTGGAGCGGTGAACTGTCGAAGTGGGTTGTCCCTTGAGTTCGGTGGTCAGCTGGGGTCCACGATGGCTCGGGGTCCTGGTACTCATGTTCGCCATCGCCTGCGGTGACGCGGGTCGCCTGCCGAGTGAGAATGGCTCCGGGGGCGGTACGGACACATCGCCGGAACCTCCGGCGCCGAGCGAGGTGTACGTCGAGCTCGACGGTGATTCGATCGTCGTTCATTGGCGTGCTGAAGTTCGATCGCAAACGGAAGCGCTCGTCTACCGAGCGTTGGTGTTCGACGAGGGTGGTGTCCGCTTCCGGACCGAGTTGCAGCTGATCGAGGTCGTGCCGAGTGAAGCGATGATGTACCGCGATCGCGATGTGGTTCGCCACAGCACCTACACGTATGGAGTGGCAATCCGCTCCGATGCGGGCGCTTCTGTGGTCGTGGAGCAGACGAACGCTCCGGTCACACCTGGAGGCCCGCACTCCGAAGAATCGCCAACGCTCGACGGACCTGTCGTGATCAAGCGCTTCGAAGCATCGCCTACGGGCGGTAGCGGCGCCGTGACCGCGACGTTTGGCTGGTCGTTTGAGGAGGGCGCTGGTGAGGTGTTGTGCCGCCTGGACCTCGGCGACGGCACGATGACCGAGGTAGCCGATTGTGCTCGCAATGCGAGCCACGTCCACACGTACTCGGCCGAGGCGCGCGGCGTGATGGTAGCGACCCTCACGGTTATCCGTAGTGGCCATGTCAGCCACGCCGAGCGAGGTATTGCGCTCAACCTCAACCCAGACGAAAGCCGCTATCTGGCGTTCGTCGTGCAGCTCGACGATGGCACGCCGGTCAAGGCCCCATGGGTGCTAGGTGGGAACGTCAGGGTAGTAGCGGTCGACCGGCATGGAGGCACGACGAACCTCTTCGGCTATCTGGACGAGCACGGTAGCGCAGTCATCGGAGAGTTCCTCGAGGGCCATGATGGAGGGCCGTATACGCTGTTCGCCATGGTGAGCGTCGCCGAGGATTTCGGTTCGGTGATGACACGCATCGACGACGTTCGAGGCCCAGGTACGGTGTACGTGAACGCAGAAGCCCCCGACCTGGCTCGGGTCGTCGTGGACATGGCGCGAACCGGCTATCGTGCAAGCGCCGCGTACGTGCTTGCCGAAGACGTTGACCATACAGGTGCTGGGCCGCTGGCCATGTGTTGCATGATGTTCTCATCCTCACAAAGGTGGCATGTCTCGCACATGGCCCCCGGCGGCTACACGTTGCTCGTGACCGGCGTGGCTCCGACGAATGGGCACTTCGTCGTGGCGGACGAACTCAACGTCGAGGGTGATCGCACGCTGCTCATCGATCCTCCAGTGCTCCCTCACGGGCTGTTGAGCATCGACACCGTTACCCGAGAGGGCGCCCCTGCCGACAATCTGCTTGTCAGCCTGCGGCTGAAGGAGTCGAGTTTGTGGCCACCGAGTTCCGAGCCAACGGGCGTGTCCTTCGGCTTCAGACTGCAGGATCGAACGTCGACCGAGTTGCTGCTGATGCCGGCTTCCTACGGGCCCAGAGTGGAGTTCGTGATCGATGATTGGTGGGCGAACATCGGAGTCCCGTTCGATATCGTCATTGGTGAAGCGACGACGAGCGAGTGGCGCGTGGGAGGTCGCATGGACGCATCGCTTCGGGTCGACGATGGCTCGGGTCCTGGCGACGTGCCCGGCACGACGGTTTCGGCCGTTCGATTCGTGCCCATCGTCGTCGATGCCGGTGGGAACGTACTCACGCAGGTGTTCCGCATCGAGGCTGGCATTGAAGTCGAAGTGCGACCGCTGTTCCGGCTTTCCGACCCAGCCGGTGTCGAGTGGATCCTTGATGGCGCTAGCGACGCCTACACGCCAGGGGGTGGGTACCGCTACGTGATGGGAGACGGCGCCCTGGTTGGGGAGTACAGGATCGACGTCGAGTGGGACGTGGGCCCGTTCGCCGATGGCCCGCTTCTCGCGTCGGGAACGTTCGTCATCGACGAGTCTGGCCTCGTCGTGGAGTGAGTGGAGTGAAGTGACGCGGGCACGTGTGGAAGCGAACACCGTTCGCTGGAAGCGTTGCAGGGCCTTCGAAAGCGGCTACCACTGCGTACATGGACCCCGCTCCGGTACCAACCGATCTGAGACGGGATGCGGCGCGTGCCCTCCCTTCAGCGCAGCCACTGTGCAGCCACTGTGCAGCCACTGTGTAGTCACGCGCTCGAGGTTGCGGTGCCGCGTGGGTTTATGGGTCGGTGGCCGGCGATGTGGGTCGGTCGCTGGAGCAGCGTTGGGTGGGCGTGCATGGGAAGACTGGCGTGTGTCGCGCGTCCGGACAGCGGTTGCTAGCGCCGGCGCGGCTCCGGCCGCGCGGGCAGCAGCGTCGCTCGAGCGTGATCGCTCCCGGCCCTCGTCGGGGCGCTTCTGCCCGTTGCTTATCGACGCCGCCGGCAGCGTGGATGCGTGCCTGTGGCAGTCGCTTCATCGAAGCGACTGGGGCCGCTTGCGCAATAGCCCCGAAAGGCGCTATACTTCGACGGTTTGACCCCCGGGTCGGCACCGATCGACCTCGGGGGGCGTATGGTCGTGAGCGGTCGTACCACGTTCCGCCCTCCAGCACGCGCGACCCGTACCTACCTCGCCGTAGGGCAGCGATCCTCCGGCGAGCCGTTCGACGGAACGGACGGCCCCGCAGGGGGCTCGCCGGTACCAGGTTCCCCCCGCGGAGCCGCCTGGGCCCGGACGCAGGAAAGGGAGTTGATCACTCTGCCAACCGTGAACCAGCTTCTCCGCAAGGGCCGCCAGAAGATCGGCAAGAAGACGAAGGTCCCGGCGCTCAAGGGTGGCCCGCAGCGCCGTGGCGTCTGCACGGCCGTGAAGACGCAGACACCCAAGAAGCCCAACTCGGCGCTGCGCAAGATCGCGCGCGTGCGCCTCTCCACCGGTTACGAGGTCACGGCTTACATCCCGGGTGAGAAGCACAACCTGCAGGAGCACTCCGTGGTGCTCATCCGCGGCGGCCGCGTGAAGGACCTGCCGGGCGTCCGCTACCACATCGTGCGCGGTGCGCTCGACACCCAGGGCGTGGGCGTGGGCCGCTACGTGCAGCGCAACCAGGGCCGCTCGAAGTACGGCACCAAGAAGCCGAAGCAGTGAGGCGAGAGGAGAGCCATGGGACGCCGTCGACGCGCTGAAGTCCGGAGCCTCGAGCCCGATCTGGTGTACAGCGACACCACCGTCACCGCCTTCATCAACAAGCTCATGCGGGACGGCAAGAAGAACCTGGCGAGCCGGATCTTCTACGGCTCCAGCCGGCTGATCCAGGACCGCAGCGGCCAGGAGCCGCTGAAGGTGTTCCGCACCGCGGTCGACAACGTGCGCCCGCGCATCGAGGTGCGCAGCCGCCGCGTGGGCGGCAGCACGTACCAGGTGCCGGTCGAGGTCAACCCGCGGCGCTCCCAGAGCCTGGCGCTGCGCTGGCTGGTGGCGGCCTCCAACTCGCGCCCCGAGCGCACCGCCGTGGAACGCGTGGCGGGCGAGCTGCTCGACGCCGCCGCGGGGCGTGGCGGAGCCGTCAAGAAACGCGAAGACATCGAGCGCATGGCCGAGGCGAACCGCGCCTACGCCCACTACCGCTGGTAGGAGCGCGAGGAGCGCGAGCATATGGCCATCCAGACCACCATCGACCTGCGCATGACCCGCAACATCGGGGTCGCGGCGCACATCGACGCCGGCAAGACGACCTTGACCGAGCGCATCCTCTTCTACACCGGTCGCATCCACAAGGTCGGCGAGACCCATGAGGGCGCCTCGCAGATGGACTGGATGGACCAGGAGAAGGAACGCGGCATCACCATCACCTCGGCGGTGACGCAGGCCTTCTGGCGCGACCATCGCGTCAACATCATCGACACGCCCGGCCACGTCGACTTCACCATCGAGGTCGAGCGCTCCATGCGGGTGCTCGACGGCGCCGTGGCGGTGTTCGACGCCAGCCAGGGCGTCGAGCCGCAGTCGGAGAC
>PXAU01000271.1 GCA_003567075.1 Trueperaceae bacterium | reverse complement strand
CGGCCTCCGTCTGCTAGGCGCTCCGCGGCTCGACGATGGAGCCGGCGGCGACGTCCTGCCCGTCACCAAGCCGAGCTCGCTGCTCTTCTACCTCGCGTGCCGGAACGCCTGGGTGGGGCGCCATGAGTTGGCCTTCCTGTACGGGCCCGACCGACCAGACGTCGAGGCGCTCGCGTACGTGCGCAAGCTCGTGTTCCGCGCCAGGAGGTATCCGTGGGCGGACGGCCTCGAGGTGCGGGATGCGAGCCTCCGGTGGATCGTCAACAGTGATCTGAGCGCGTTCCGAAGCGCGCTCGAGCGCCAAGACTGGCGCGCGGCGCTCGAGCATTACGACGGTGCGCTCCTCGAGGGCTGCGCGTTGCCCGACGTGCCAGGCTTCGAGGCGTGGCTCGAGCTCGAGCGCGAGGTGGTGGACGAGCAGCGTAAGGGCGCGGCGCTGCGCCATGCCGCGGACCTCGAAGGGCGTGGCCTGCTGGAGGATGCGGCGGGCTGGCTGGGCCGTGTCCTGGCTCGCGATCCGCTCGACGAACAGACGCTCCTGGGGTACCTGAGGGTGCTCCGCGCGGCCGGCCAACGCCAACGGGCGCTCGAGGCGTACGAGTCGTTTCGGTCGATGCTGACGCGGGAACTGGACGCGCAGCCGCTGGAGACGACCCAGGCGCTCGCTGACGAGATTCGGGGCGGCACGGGCGGGTCCGCCGCGAGCGATGCGAGGACGGTCGAACCTCGCCGCCACAACCTGCCCGCACCGACCACGCGCTTCGTCGGGCGTGAACGAGAGCTCGAGCATCTGGCTCGGTGCCTGGCCAGGTCCGATTGCCGACTCGTGACGCTGTTGGGCCTCGGCGGCATCGGCAAGACGCGCTTGGCGATCGAATGCGCCAGCCAGCACGTGCAGGCGTTCCCCGACGGCGTCTGGTTCGTGCCGCTGGTTGCCGCGACCTCTCCCGGGCTGCTGGCTCCGGGCATCGCGGCGGCGCTGGGGCTGGCGCTCGACGGCTCGGACACGCCCGAGCAGGAGCTGGCCGGTCACCTCCGCGACAAGGAAGCCCTGCTCGTGCTCGATGGGTTCGAGCACCTCGTCGAGAGCGTCCTGGTGCTCGAGACGTTGCTCGAGGCGGCGCCCGCGATCAAGCTGCTGGTGACCTCGAGGTCGGCGCTCGGGCTGCCGAGCGAGTGGCTGGTGGACCTCGACGGCCTGGCCTCGCCGCCGGAGGGTACGAAGGAGCCGCTGGAGCGCTTCGATGCCGTGATGCTGTTCATCAACCGGGCGGAACGGCTGTCCGCGGGCTTCGTTGCGACGGGTGCGACGCTCGAAGCCATCGCTCGCTTGTGCCGCCGGGTCGAAGGCATGCCGCTGGCGATCGAGTTGGCCGCGGCGTGGACGCGGAGCCTCGCCGTGCCTGACCTCGTGGCGCGGCTCGAGCGCGGCTTCGAACCCACCGCCAGCGAGGACCATGAGGGTCACGATCGCCACCGCAGCGTGCACACGGTGCTGGACTACACCTGGAACAACCTCGGGGAGGCGGAGCGGGACGCGCTCGCGAAGCTCTCGGTGTTCGTCGGCAGCTTCACGCTGGAGGCGGCCGAGCGCGTCGCGGAGGCCCCCCTCGGACGGCTGTTGGGGCTCATCAACCATGCCCTGGTGCGCCGCAGGGAGGCGGGCCGCTTCGACCTCCACGAGTTGGTGCGGCGCTATCTCGAAGCGCACCTCCAAGCCGAGGACGAAGCGCAGGCCTTGGGCGACCTGTGCGACTTCTACGCCGGGGTCATGGAGGCCCGCGAGCGGACGCTCAAGGCACTCGACGAGAAGGGCGCCCTCGCCGAGCTCGACGCCGACGTCGGCAACCTCCGGCGCGCCTGGCGCCACGCCAGCGACGCAGGCGATCTCACCCACTTGGCGCGGATGAGCGAGTGCTACCACTTCCTCCTCGACACGCGGGGGTGGTACCGCGAGGGTGCGGAGGCGTTCGCGGCGCCAGCCGGGCGGCTCGATGCGACCGGGGCGAGGGGCGCGAGTCACGCGACTGATCCGACGGATGCGACCGACGCGACCGACGCGGCCGAGGCGAGCGACGCGACCGACGCGAGCGCGCGCCAGCGAGCGATGCTCGGGGATCTGTTGGCCCGGGCCGGGTACTTCCAGTTCCGGCTGGGTCAGCTCGGGGACGCGCGCCGCACGCTCGAGCGGAGCCTCGAGCTGCTGTCGGAGACGCCGTCGTCCGCGGCGAGCGGGTTCGCGCACCATTACCTGGGGGTGCTGGATTTCCTCGAAGGCGACAACCGAGGCGCCCAGCGCCGGTATCGCCAGGCGGTCGCCTGTTACGAGTCCATCGACGATCCCTGGTCGATGTCGCGCACCCAGAACAACCTCGGCGTGGTCGCCGACACCCTCGGGGACTACGACGAAGCCCTGCACTGGTACGGCCTCGCGCTGGCGTCGTCGCAGCGGATCCAGCACGCGCGCGGCGTCGCTTCCGCGCTCGTGAACCTGGGGGTGACCTTCGAGACGATCGGCCGCCACGATGAGGCCGAGGCCCACTACCGAGAGAGCCTCGAGGCCTACCGCGAGATCGGCGACGTGCGCGGCGAAGCCGCCTCGCTCGCCAACCTTGGCCACCTCGCCGAGGCGCGGGGCGCGTTCGTCGACGCCCAGGACTTCTACGAGCAGAGCGTTGCCCTGAAGCGGAGGCTCGGCGACCCGGTCATCACCGCCGTGTCCCTGACGAACCTGGGCGACGTCCTCATGGCGCTCGGCCAGGAGGGGCGCGCGCTCGAGGCGTTCGCCGAGGCGCTGTCCCTGGCGCGGAGCGCCGAGGCACTGCCGTACGCCTTCCGCGTCGTCTGGTCGTACGCCAGGTTCTACGCGCAACGGAGGGACTGGTCCCGAGCGCTGTCCCTCGCGAGCTTCCTGGCGCATCGTCAGGAGAGCGAGGCGTGGCTGCATCGGGAGGCGCGCGCAGCACTCGAGAACTGGGTGGCCGATGCGAGCGCTGCGGCGGCGGCGGAGGCCGTGGCGCGTGGCAGGACGTCGAGCTTCACGGACGTGTGCGCGAGCCTGGATCCGAGCGCCTGAGCGATGCGCGCGGTGGAACGCGGTCGGCGTTCGGGTGCACGACGCTCGTGTACACGACAGTCGTGCTATCGTGGCATCGAGGTGGTGTCGATGCGCAACGTGACCTTCAGCGCCGACGAGCGGATCATCGAAGCGGCGCGCGCGCGGGCTCGCCAAGAGCGGACGACGCTCAACGAGCAGTTCCGACGCTGGCTCGAGGCCTACGCGACGCGTGACGACCGTGCCCGGAAGGCGATGCGCGTGGTCGAGGAGCTGCGCACCACGGTGCGCACCGGTGGCCGGCGCTTCACGCGTGACGAGCGCAATGAGCGCTGACTTCCTCGACACCAACGTCTTCCTCTACCTCTTCGACGATGCTGACGAGCGCAAACGGGCCATCGCCGAACGTGTCGTGGCCGATGCCCTCACCAACGGGCACGCCGTCGTGAGCTACCAGGTCGTGCAGGAGGCGCTCAACGTCATGACGCGCAAGCTCGGGGCGAGTACGGATGACGCGCGCCGGTTCCTCGAGGCCGTGCTCGATCCGCTGTGGCAGATCGGACCGAGCCCCGATCTGTACGGGGCCGCGCTCGACGTGCGCGGTCGCTACGGCTTCTCCTTCTTCGATGCCCTGATCGTTGCTTCCGCGCTCGCTGCGGGCTGTCGCCGGTTGCTCAGCGAGGATCTGCAACACGGGCAGAGGATCGGCGACCTCACCATCATCGATCCGTTCAGAGCGTCGCTCGCCTAGCGCGACCGGTCCGAGCGCGCGGTCGCGATCGAGCCCCAGGGCGAAGACCGTGGGCATGCGGGACCGGCGGGTATCGTGCGGCACGCGGAAAGTCAGTCTGGAGGTGTCTTCGATGGATATGCGCGGCGAGGTCGTCCTCATCACCGGCGCCAGTCGCGGCCTCGGTCGCGCCTTCGCCCACGCGCTCGCGGAGCGGGGGGCGCGCGTCGCGCTCACCGGTCGCTCGGCCGACGCGCTGCAGCGGACGGTCGACGAACTTGGTCAACCACCCGACAGGGTCCTCGCCGTTCCTGCGGACGTGACCCGACCCGGACGCGGCGGCCGGGGCGATCGCGGCCGTCGAGGCGCGGTTGGGCTCCATCAATGTGCTGATCAACAACGCCGGGCAGGGCCGTGCCGTCGGGTCGATCGGTGTGGTAGATCCGGCCGAGTGGTGGCGTGAGGTCGAGGTCAACCTACGCGGACCGTTCCTCTACGCCCACGGCGTCCTCCCGCGCATGCGGGCGCGTGCGGCCGGTCGCATCATCAACGTCGCCAGCGGAGCCGGTCTCGTCGCGCTGCCGCAGGTGTCTGCCTACAACGTGAGCAAGACCGCGCTGATCCGCCTCAGCG
>PXAU01000023.1 GCA_003567075.1 Trueperaceae bacterium | reverse complement strand
GCCGACGTCGCCGCCGAGCTCGCCCGCGCTGCCCGCGTCATCGACGAGGACATCGCCGATAACGACGGCTACCCACCCTTCGATTCGACCCGTTGAGCCTGGCTCGGGGGAGGGGAGCCGCAGCCGCGCTCGGCTCCCCCTTCCGGCCTCCAGGCTGCTGGTCGTCTGCCAACCGATACTCCGGCGCAACCGGAAGAGGTGCCTGGCATGATCCAACGACCTCCCCCGCAGGTCGCCCCCGCGCCTCCAGGCCCCGCAGCCTCGCGCTCGGGACGACGCTCGGCACTCCTCCACGAGACGGCCTTGATCGCGCCTGCCGCGATCTTGCTCATCGTCTTCTTGATCCTCCCGTTCTTCATGGCTGGTTACCTGTCGTTCACGAACGAGCGACTCGTTCCACGCCCGATTCCTACGCGCTTCGTGGGCTTCGAGAACTACACCCGGGTGCTCGGCGATCCGGACTTCTGGCAGGCGTTCCGGAACACCTTCTACTTCGCCCTGTTGGTCGTGCCGCTGCAGCTCTCGATGTCACTCGGCGCGGCGATGCTCCTCAACGGCCGCCTGCGCTTCCGCTCCTTCTTCAGGAGCGTGGCGCTGCTCCCGCTCGTGACCCCGATCACGGTGATCATCGTCATCTGGGCAGCGATGTTCCAGATCCCGGACGGACTCCTCAACAACCTGATCCGCCTCTTCGGCTATCGAGGCGACTACGTCAACTGGCTCGGTGATGCGCGCTGGGCGATGCCGTCGATCGTGCTCCTGTCGGCCTGGGCGACGTTCCCGTTCCAGATGCTGATCTACCTCGCCGGCCTGCAGGACATCCCCATCGAACGCTACGAGGCGGCGCGCATCGACGGGGCGAACACCTGGGCGCAATTCCGCTACATCACCCTCACGGGTCTTCGGAACGTGCACGTCTTCGTGGTCATCACCACCACGATCCAGGCCTTCAAGCTATTCGTGCAGGTCGACCTCCTGACCCGCGGAGGCCCGCTCGGGTCGACCAACACCCTGGTGCGCTACATGGTCCAGGAAGGGTACTCGGCACAGCGCATCGGCTACGCCTCGGCGATCGCCATCATCTTCTTCATCCTCGTGACGACGTTCGCGTTGCTCCAACGGGTGCTGATTCCCAATGACTAGCCGCAGCGCACGCTACGTACCGACCATCCTCGCCATCGTCATGGCCGTCATCGTCCTGGTTCCGCTGTCGATGATGTTCACCGTGAGCCTGAACCCGGATGAGGCCCAGATCCAGATCACACTGGGCACGGTACGTGCCTTCATCCCACACGTCGCCTCACTCGAGAACTACCAGCACGTCCTGGCCGACCCGCATCAGCCGTTCCTGCGGTATCTCCTCAACACCGTGATCATCGTCGTCGGCATCGTCGGTCTCGGCCTCCTCGTCAACGCTTCCGCCGCGTTCGCACTCGCCTGGGGGCAGGGGGCGTATCGGAAGCTGTTCATCGGCGTGGTGATCGCGGTCTACGTGATCCCAGGCGAGAGCCTCGTGTTACCGCTCCTGCTGATGATGAGCAGGGTCGGCTGGGTCGACTCGTACCAGGTGCAGATCGTGCCATTCATCGCCAACAGCTTCGCGATCTTCCTCTTCTACCAGTTCTTCACGGGGATGCCACGCGAGCTCATGGAGGCCGCCAAGATCGACGGTGCGGGGCTCCTGCAGACCTTCTTCCGCATCGGACTCCCCCTCTCCATGCCGGTCGTGTCCACCCTCGCGATCCTCGGCTTCCTCGACGCGTGGAACAGTTACTTGTGGCCACTGATGGTGACGCGAGGCCCCGAGTACCGCCCGCTGAGCGTCGCGATGGCTACGTACTTCACCGGTCAGCAGGCGTTCTGGGGCAACGTGATGGCGTTCGCGGTGTTGATGACGCTACCCGTGCTCATTGTCTACCTGATCTTCCAACGCTGGTTCGTGGCCTCGGTCATGAGTTCAGGCGTGAAGGGCTAGGATCTGTCACCGTGAGCGACAGCGCTTCTTCCTCCTTCAACGCCGCCGCGCAGGCCGATCCTCACCGCCCCCGCTTCCACTTCCTGCCGCCATCGGGCTGGATGAACGACCCGAACGGCCTCGTGTTCGTCGACGGTCGGCTCCACCTCTTTTACCAGCACAACCCGAACGGTCCGTTCCACGATCGGATCCACTGGGGGCACGCCGTGAGCGACGACCTCGTCCATTGGCAACACCAGCCGATCGCGTTGACGCCAACACCGGGCGGGTATGACACCGAGGGCTGCTGGTCCGGTTGTGCGGTGGTCCGTGACGGCGTGCCGACGCTGCTCTACACGGGCTTGGCTCCCCGACAAGTCCAATGCCTGGCCACGAGTTACGACGGACTCGTGACCTGGACGAAGGAACGTGAGCCCGTTCTCAGCCACACGCCACCTGGCCTCGACATCGTCGGTGAGCCACCCGAGATTCGCGACCCATGGGTTTGGCGTGATGGCGGGTCGTGGTCGATGCTCCTGGGGAGCGGTGTGCACAACGGCACCACGGACGGTGTGGAGGGTCCTGAAGGTGTGCTGCTCCTCTACCGGTCGAGCGACCTCCGCGCGTGGGAGTACATTGGGGTGGCACACCGTGGGCGCTTCGCGAGCAACACCTGGGTGTGGGAGTGTCCGAACCTCTTCAGCCTCGACGGCCGCGATGTCCTGCTCATCTCCGAGCAGTTGGAGTACAAGCACACGTATGTCCAGTCGGGCCATTTCGACGGCCGGACCTTCACGCCTGAATGGACCGGCAACACCGACCACGGTTCGTTCTACTACGCGGGCCTGAGCGTCCTCGACCCAGCACGTCGACGACGGCTGCTGTTCGGTTGGATCAAAGAAGGTCGTGCGTACGACTCGGCCAGGCCGAGCGCGTCGTGGGCGGGGGTACTCTCCTTGGCGCGCGAACTGAGCGTGGCCCCCGATGGCACGCTCCGGATGACGCCCGCGGCGGAGTACGCGTCACTGCGCGGCCATGAGCACGCGCTTCCCCCGTTCCGCCTCGCCGCTGGCGCCCGGCGTGGCGTATCCGAGCTTGATGGCGACGCGCTCGAAGTGGAGCTGCACGCTCGCGTTCCCGCAGGTGCAAGTCTGGCCCTCCTGGTGCGAAAGAGCCCCGATGACCAGGAGCGAACAGTGGTGCGGTACAGCGGCACTGAGCAAGAAGTGCAGGTCGACACGACCGCGTCAAGCCTCGCAAACGACACGGCATCCGAGTTCGTGCGTGCTCAGCACGTCAGCGATGGTTCCATCTGCCTTCGCGTCTTCCTCGATCGGTCCGTGCTCGAAGTCTTCGCCGACGACCGGACCTGCGTCACGGCGCGCCTCTACCCGACGCGACCCGATGCGTTCGAGGTGGCTCTCGAGGCCGAGGGGGCGGCTGTCGATGTCGAGGTCTTCCGAAGTTGGCATCTCGGCTCGATCTGATGCGTGCCAAGCGGACGCAGGGACGAGCACGGCAGCGAGCGCCCTACGTCCTGAAGAGCACGTCCTCGCGGTTGAAGTTGCGGTGTGCGAAGGCCAGCAGCGCGGCGATCACCAGGCTCAGCGTCAACCACGTGATGGCGACGCCCTGCAGCGTGGCGGCGCCCTTCACCACGTCGTCCATGAGCACCATGGCGTTGAGCATCGGCACCCAGTAGAGCGCCTCGCCGCCGCCGATCAGGTCGCGGAACTGCAGCGAGATGGCCGGCAGGATCAGCAGGAACGACATCGGCGCGACGTAGGACTGGGCCTCCTTGAACGAGCGCGCGAACAGCGCCACGCCGATCAGCAGCGCCGCGATCAGCGCCGCCATCAGCACCGCCGACACCACCAGCAGCAGCACCATCGCCGGCGTCACGCTGAGTTGCCCGCCCATCACGGCCACCATCTCGGTGGCTTGCGCGTCAAGGCCCGGCAGCAGCGCGCCGCGCAGCACCACGCCGCCCACCAAGAAGCCGATGATGGCCATCACCGCCGCCCACAGCCCGAACAAGGTGGTGGCCAGGAACTTCCCCACCACCACCTCGCCGCGCCGCACCGGCGCCACCAGCAGAACCTCCAGGGTGCCGCGCTCCTTCTCGCCGGCGGTGGCGTCGATGGCGGCCATCTGGCCGCCCGTCAACGTCCAGATGGCGATGAAGAAGGGGATGAGCCAGGCCAACTGACCGCTCGTGCGCTCGGCTTCGGTGCTGGCGTCGCGCGTCTCCACCCGCACCGGCTCGAGCAGTGCCGGATCGACTCCGGCGCGCTCCAGGCGCTCGGCCACCACCTGCTGGCGGTACTGGGCCACGGCCGTTTCGAGCTTGCCGGCGTTCAGCTCCGAGCGCAGGTTGCCGACCTTGCGGTGCACGGTGAGCGTGACCGCCTCGCCGGCCGCCAGCGCCTCCTCGACCCCCTCGGGCACCGTGAGCGCGGCGGGGAAGCGGT
>PXAU01000165.1 GCA_003567075.1 Trueperaceae bacterium | reverse complement strand
GGGAGGAGAAGCGAGTCGCGAGATCCAGGTAGCGCTCGAGGTGCTCGGGTGCGATCCCGCGCGTGCCGACCTCGATGTCGACGCGGCACGCCTGCGCTGCTGCCTCGAGCGCCCGCAGCTGCGCCGGTTGCAGGGTGTGGAGCGGCAGGTTGTCGCCGATCTGCACCACGTGGACGCCGAGCTCGGCGGCCCGCTCCACGAGATCGATCGCCGACATCGGACGTGGCGGCGGGAACCCGGGAACGCCGATGGCCCAGGCGTAGGCGAAGGAACCGAGGCCGAGTTTCACGCCATGCTCCCGAGGTCCGCTCAGCGCCCGGCAGGCGTGGCGAGCGCGTCGGCCAGCACGTCGTAGCGGCTCCTGGAGGCGGCCGACTCGTAGGAGCCGTACACGAGCTCCATGGTCTTGAGGTTGTCGCTGCCGGTGGTCTCTGCCTCGCCTTCGCCCTGGAGCGCTTGGAGGATGTTTGCGTTGCAGGGGACGATGCTGGCGTGGAGCACGTCGTACTCGGCGTCGGCCCAGGGGTAGCGTGCCGGCGCGTAGCGCTTGGCGAAGGTGCCCTCCTCGGTGGTGACGCGGATCCAGTAGTCCTGCGAGAGGGCGACCGATCCCTTCTCCCCTTCGATCAAGGCGTAGGTCTCCGGGAAGCGCTCGAACTCGCTGCGCGTCGCGTAGCTCATCTCGCATACCACGGTGGCGCCGCTCCGCATCGCCAGCATGACGGTGGCCACGTCCTCGCCCTTGATCTCGGGGTTCACCCGCCGGGTGTGGCAGTAGAGGTTCTCGGCCTCGCCGAAGAGGAAGCGGGCGGTGTCCAGGATGTGGCTGCCGACGTCGACCAGCATGAACTTGTCGATCTCCTTGAGGAAGGGCTGGTTCTCGAAGACCGGGAAGCTCGAGTTGAAGGAGAGCCGCGCGCGGAACACGTCGCCGATCCGGCCCTGCTCCAGCACCTGCTTGAGCGTCCGTAGGGGCGTCTGCCAGCGGAAGTTCTCGTGGATGTAGAGCGGCACGCCGGCCTCTTCGCAGGCCTTGTGCATCTCCAGCGCGGTCTCCAGGTCGGGCGCCATGGGCTTCTGGCAGATGGCGGCCAGGTCGCGTTCGGCCGCCATGCGGACGAAGCGGGCGTGGGTGTCGACGTCGGTGATGATGTCGACGAAGTCCAGTCGCTCCTTGTCGAGGAGCTCTTCGGGGTCGTCGTAGACGGCGGGAACCCCGAACTCGCGCCCTAGCGCCTCCGCTTTCGACTTGGTGCGGTTGTACAGGGCGACGCACTCCGCGCCCTGCAACTCCCTCCAGCCGGCGAGTTGGAAGCGCGACCAGAAACCGGTCCCGAAGATCGCGAAACGCAAGTCGCTCATGGCCGATTCACCTCCGTGGTGTCGATGCGTAGGGTGGCGTAGGGAGCGATGCACAGGTCGATCCGGCCGTCCCGCACTTCGTGGCGTAGGCCGCGATCGGCACGGAACCGTTCGGGCTCGAGCATCGCCGCCTCGGCTTCGTCCGCGCTGAGGGTCTTGATCGCCACAATCTCGCTGAGGTGGGGGCAGATGAGGCGAAGGTGGCGGGACGCGCCGCCGAGGTTGGCGGCGAGGATGCGGACCCGCTCGCCAGCCCGTAGGGCGAGCACCTCGACGCCGAGCGGATCGCTCGTAGCGGTCGGCAGGATCTCGCCGCCGGCGAAGTCGCCGATGTCGGCCAGCACGTGGTAGAGGGGGAAGACCGAGCCGGGGAGCGAGCGGAACACCCCGGGCAGGGGTGATCCCTTCGTCCGCTCCATCACGCCGCGCCAGCCGGTGGTCTCGAAGAAGGTGACGCTGCTCGCGCCGCCCTCACCGAGGTACTTGACGCTCCCGAGCGTCCAGCCGGCGGCGAAGAGCGACGCTTGGCGCACATCCACCTCGGGCGGCAGCTCCCCCTCGGCGGCTTCGGGCTCGGGGCCCGTGGCGTTGGGGTTGAAGCGCGGTTTCAGCGTGACCGGGGTAATCGCGATCGGCATCGCTGGCGCGAAGGCACGCGCGCTCTTCACCGTCTCGCGCTGCATCTCGAGCGTCTCGACGAGCGACGCGTCGTCGAAGGCGTGGACCTGCGGGTTGATCGAGTAGGCGACGCCGGCGATGTCGTCCAGCGCCGGCCGTTCGCGGTTCAGCTCGGTGAAGTAGGCGTTCGTTCCACCGTAGACGGGGGCGATGCTGGCGAGATGCTCGCGAGCGAGGGCAAGCCATCGTGCTCGCGTCGACTTCTCGTCCCGGTGGAAGACGAGCCACCTGGCGACCGGCGCTTCGAGGCGGGAGGCGGCAGCGGCCGCCGTTCGCAGCGCCAGTTCGGCGTCGTGGCTGAGGAACAGCGCCACCTCGAGCGACGTCGCCAGTGCGCGAGCCTGGACCGCGGCCTGCTCGAAGGCCGCCATCGCGCCAGCCTCGAAGCCTTCGAGGTCGACGCGCAGGTGCGCCAGCGCGAGCGACCGGAGTCGCTCCACCTCACGCTTCTCGAGGCCTTGGCCGTGACTGGCGAGTCCCAACCCGATCTTCGGGAGCGGCATGGGCTCGGTGTCCTGCCGGGCTACCTCGAGGTGCAGCGGCTCGCGGCTGCGCGAGGCCGCGGCGTCTGGCGCTCCGCTCACGCTGATCGTCACCGACTGTTCGATCCGGGTCCCCTCGTGGACCTCGACCGGGAAGGGGTGATCGAGCGGCGTGCAGTAGGTCTTGTAGGAGGCGTCGGTCCAGTTGCGCTGGTCTTCCATCTCGAAGGTGTCGCCCTCCATGCGTACCTGAGCGGTCACACCGGGCGAGACCTCGTGCGCGATGGCGCGCACGTCCTTGAAGGGCTGGTGGGGAGAAATGAGGTCTGGGAACGCTCCCCGCTCGGTCGAGCCGTCGACCTTCTCGACGGTGCAGGGTCGGCCCGCGCAGCTCGCTGGGTGGAGGACGCAGAAGCCGATGCGGTTGCGCCTGAAGGTCGACCCGGCGATGCCCTGCAGCGAGAAACGCACGGTGCCGTCGGCGCGCCCGGCGAGCTCGCCGTCCCAGCTGAAGTCGACGGCGTCCTGGTGATGCGTGACGACGAACCTGAGCCTGAAGCCCTCGGCGCTACGGTGTAGCTCCAGGTCCGACACGCGCGCGGTGACGGTGTCCCAGTTGTGGTCGCGTACGGCAGCGTAGACACCGCGTACGACCTCGACGTCGCCCACGCGGACGTAACGCAAGAAGGCGCTCTGGGGCTCGAAGCGCATCGTCAGCGGCCCGGCCTCGAGGTCGATGGGCTCGCTCGCGGCGGCGTCCTCGCCGCGTTGGATGACGTTCGTAGGGAGTGGGACGGTCATGGCGTTCTCCGATTCGAGTGGATCGCTGCAGCGGCGTTCACGGAGCCGTGTCGTTCCGATTCTGGCCGTCGTCGAGGGCGCTGGCCACCTCCTCGTTCGGGTCAACGCGGGAGCACGCCCTGACCACCACGGTCGGTCGTGACAGGGTGAGGCCCGATGGCGAGACGCGCCTCACTTATAGTTGAGATCCTAGTTAGATGTCAAGACCATGGTCCATCGCCATCGCGTTGACGCCCTACTGAGATCTCAGCTACACTCTACCCAACAGGAGCCCACGGGAGTCCGTATCCCTCGGGGTGCTCGCGAGACGCCCGTTGGCGCGGGCGCGTTTGGCCAGGGGCCCATGTCGCTCGAGTTCGACCTTGGCGCCTCAGCCGCGAGGCGCGCGTGGAGGCCGTATGGCACCTGATCGCATCCTCGCCACCTATCTCATCGAGACCGCGCTCACGCTCGAACAGGCTGCGCAGAAGATCGCCGGTGTTCAGTCGTCGAGCACCTTCGTCGCCGTGCCGGGTGAGACGGAGGCGCTGCGCGCGAAGGTTGGAGCTCGGGTCGAGCGGATCGTGCCGTTCGAGGCCGTCGAAACCCCCTCGCTCCGCGGTGCCAAGCGGCCCCAGGCCGGCCAGCGCTACCAGCGTGGGGAGATCGCCATCTCCATTCCGTTCGAGAACGTCGGGCCCAACCTGCCGACGATCCTCGCCACGATCATGGGAAGCCTCTATGAGCTCTCCGAGCTCTCGGGCGTTCGCCTCATGGACATCGACTGGCCGGCGGCCATGGCCGAGCGGTACCCCGGCCCGCAGTACGGCGTCGAGGGGACACGCGAGAAGGCCGGCGTGCAGGGGCGGCCGATCATCGGCTCGATCATCAAGCCGCCGGTCGGCTTGAGTCCGGCGGAGACCGCCGACATGGTCCGCAAGCTCGCGCACGCCGGGGTCGACTTCGTCAAGGACGATGAGATCCAGGCGAACTCGCCGCGCTCACCACTCGCCGAGCGCGTCGCGGCGGTGATGGACGTGGTCAACGAGCACGCCGACCGCACGGGGAAGAAGGTGATGGTCGCCTTCAACATCAGCGACGAGCTCGACGCCATGCTCCGCCATCACGACACCGTGCTGGAGCACGGTGGCACCTGCGTCCTGGTGAGCATCAACTCCGTTGGCCCGGTAGGCACCTCGGCGCTGCGGCGCCACAGCCAACTGCCGATCCACGGGCACCGAAACGGGTGGGGGCTGTGGACGCGGCACGCCTTCCTGGGCATCGACTTCATCGCCTACCAGAAGCTCTGGCGCCTCGTCGGCGTCGACCAGCTGCACGTCAACGGCCTCGCCAACAAGTTCTGGGAGGACGACGAGTCGGTGCTCCGCTCGATCGAGGCTTGCCTCACACCGATGCTCGGTGGGAACACGGTCATGCCGGTGATCGGCTCGGGCCAGTCCGCTCGGCAGGTCTTCGACACCTACCAGCGCTCGGGAACCACCGACGTCATCTACCTGGCCGGCGGCGGGATCGTGGGCCATCCGGCCGGGTCTGCCGCCGGGGTGGCCTCGATCCAGCAAGCCTGGCAAGCCGCCATGGAGGGCGTGCCGCTCCACGAGTACGCGCGTACGCACGAGGAACTGCGCCTCGCGCTCGAGGCGTTCGGAGACCCCAAGTGAGTGCCGTACCGGGCCTCGCGCGGGCGTGGGCGCGCGCGCCGGCGCGGTGACGTGGCGGACGGCGTCCAAGGACGATCGACGCACACGAGGAGGGAGCATGGACCACGTACGCATCGATGACGTCCAGGCGCGACTCGAGGAGCAGGGCATGGCGTCGGCGAGCCTCCAGCTCGACGGCGGTGGCACCCTCGTGGCGTGCCAGCGCGGCGGCAGGCTCATGCCCTTTGCGGCCGATGGCGAAAGCGTGCTCTGGCTCAGCCGGGCGTGGGCGGAGCGCGAGCGCTTCGAGGCTTTCCTGGCTCGCGGCGACTGGAACCTCGGCGGCGAACGAACCTGGATCGCACCCGAGATCCAGTTCACCATCCGCGACCGCCGGGACTTCTGGGGGAGCTACTCGCTGCCGGCCGCCATGGACCCTGGCACCTGGCGGCTCGAGCCGGCGCGAGACGGTGGCTGCGCACTCCGGCAGGAGGCCGAGCTGGCGGCGCACAACCTTGCCGCCGGCGTGAAGCGCCTTCGGGTGCAGCGATTCGTTCGTAGCGTGGCTGACCCCGTGCGTTCGCTCCGCCAAGGGGCGTGTGCCGACGTCAGCTTCATGGGGTACGAGCACGACACCGTGGTTCGCGACCTGGAACCCAACGCGATCGGCGCGCAGTCGTGGAACCTGATCCAGCTCGTGCCCGGCGGTTCGGTGTTCCTGCCGCTGCTCGCGCCGGCGGTGCAGCGCGACTACTTCGAGCCCGTTGGCGAGGAGCGGCAGCGACTCGCCGACGACCTCGTGGAGCTCTCGATCACCGGCGCGCATCGGTACAAGGTCGGCTACGGCGCGGCCTACCACGTGGGCCGCGTCGGCTACGTGCGCGCGCTCGACCCGTCGCGCGCGCGGCTCCTGGTGCGTGCCTTCTTCAACAACCCGTCGACGAGCTACCTCGAGGAACCGGCCTCGAAACCAGGCGAGAACGGCGACTCGGTCCACGTCTACAACGACGACGGCAACGCCGGCGGCTTCGGTGAGATCGAGTGCTACGGACAGGCCCTGGGCGGGGAGGGAGGCCGGGTCGTCAGTTCCGACACGACCGTCCTATGGGTGTACACGGGCGGCTTCGAGGGCGTCGCCCAGGTGGCGCGCACGCTGCTCGGGGCGGCCGCCGGGCGGCGCGTGACGCGACTGCTCGGGGTCTCGTGAGGACCGACCTGGCCGAGCCGAATCGGAGCCCGATCACGCGTTGACATGGCAGTGGGATCTCACGTATGCTCCGAGGTACGCAGCCTGTTGAGGACGCTTTGCCGCTCGGACGAGTGGCGTACCGCCACGCTGTGCTGCGCAGGAGGAAGGATATGAGAAGGGGACTGCTTCTGGCGAGCATACTGGTCCTGGCCTCGTTGGGCTCGACGGCGTTCTCGCAGGTCGCCGTGAGCGAGCTCGAGCGGCTGGTGATCGCCCTGCCCCCGGTGGCGACCGAGACCAACCGCATTTGGGCCGGTTCGTGGGTGATGCACACGCAGTTCGAGCCGATGCTCGAGACCCTCATCGGCAACGACCCCGAGACCGGCGATCCGATCCCCCGCCTCGCCGAGCGCTGGGAGGCGAGCGACGACTTCACGGAGTGGACCTTCTACCTTCGCCAAGGTGTGCCGTTCCACTTCGGGTACGGCGAACTCACCGCAGAGGACGTGAAACACACCTACGACTTGCTCTCGAGAGACGACAGCCAGGTCAACATGGCTGCCGTCTGGCGTGACCGCGTGGCCGAGGCCGTCGTGGTGGACGACTACACCATCTCCTTCCGCTTCCACGAGCCCTACATCGACGGCGTGCGCCTCTTCTCCCGCACCGGTGGTGAGATGTACATCACCAGCAAGGCGCAGTGGGACGAGGGCGGCGTGGCCGCCGTCGACGAGCGTATCGTCGGCACCGGCGTGTTCCGCTTCCAGGAGCGCACCGAGGGCGTGAACCTGATCGTCGAGGCGGTCGAGGACCACTGGCGTGACGTGGCTCCCTTCCGCGAGATCGAACTGCGCTGGGTTCCCGACGAGACGACACGCATGGCGCAGCTGCTTACCGGTGAAGTCCACGCCGCGGCGTTGGGTCGTGACGTGGCCGAGTCGGCCGAGGGCCAGGGCATGGTCGTCATCCCCTCGCGGCGCGAGAACATGCAGCGTTTCGTCCCCTTCGGCGGGCTCTACTTCAACACCGGCGCGCCAGAGATCCGGGAAGACAACCCGCTCCTCGACCGGCGCGTCCGTCAAGCGCTCATCAAGGCCGTCGACCTCGAGGCGATCCAGGAGGAGTTGTACAAGGGCCGCGTGACGCCAGCGTTCCGCACCGGTTGGGTGCCGCAGCACGAGGGCTGGAACCCCGAGTGGGCCGAGCGCTTCGACGAGATGTACGGCTACGACCCCGAGCGTGCTCGCGAGCTCCTGCAAGAGGCCGGCTACGGACCTGGACAGATGAGCGTGAGGATCAACCTCTACGAGCATCCGGGTCAGCCCGAGTCGCCGTACGTGCTCGAGTCGCTGCAACCCTTCTGGGAAGCCGTTGGCGTCGAGGCGAACGTCACGCCGGTCGACTTCGGCACCTTCCTCGCTCGCTGGTTCGAGGACCAGGGCGTGCACGGCGAGGTGTGGATCACCCGCAACACGCCGCTGCGCACCACCCAGGAGTTCATCGAGTTCTGGCACACCGCTGCGGCGAACGGCAAGCTCTTCCTCGATGACTTAATCGAGGAGAAGATCGTGGAGTTGCGCTTCGCGGTCGATCCCGAAGAGCGCGACACCATCGCTCGTGAGATCGGCGACTTCCTGTTCGAGGAGTTCGTCCTGATCCCGCTCGGAGCCACCCACGTCGAGATCGTGGTCGACCCCGACGTGATCGTCGATTGGGCCTGGCCTGGCCAGGCGCCGACCAACTGGACGCACTTCTACATGATCGAGCCGGTCCGCTAGGGCGGCGTCGAGAAGCGTTCGGGACGGGCCGTGCGGAACGTGAAGGACATCCCGCACGGCCCGTCCACGCTCCCCGCCGACCGACTGCGCGAGCCGCGCCTTCCCGGCGGATCACCACGCGCGGCCGCGACCGATCACGACACGCGGCCGCGAGCCGCGAGCCGCGAGCGCTACAGCAGTAGTATCTAGTCGGAGCCGATGTGCTGCGTTACCTGATCAAGCGACTTGGGCAGACGGTCTTCACGCTGTTCGCCGTGACGGTCATCGTCTTCGGGCTCGGCCGTATGACTGGTGACCCTGCGACCGTGCTGATGCCGGTGGAGGCGCGGCAGGAGGACAGGGCCAGGATCATGGAGCTGTGGGGGCTCGATCAGCCGCTCCACGTCCAGTACCTGCGCTACATCGGTAACGTCCTGCGCGGTGAGTTCGGTGACTCGCTGCAGTGGCCCGGACGCGACGCCCTGGAGCTGGTCCTGCTGCGCATCGGCAACACGCTCGAGCTCGGGCTGGTGGCCCTGCTCTTCGCGGTGGCGCTGGCGGTGCCGATCGGCGTGTTCTCGGCGGTCTACAAGAACTCGGCCATCGACCACGTCGGCAAGTTCATCGCCTTGCTGGGGCAGTCGCTCCCGCACTTCTGGATCGGGATCGTCTTCATCTGGATCTTCGCCGTGAACCTGCGCTGGCTGCCGACGTCGGGCCGCGGCACCTGGCAGCACCTGATCATGCCGGCCGTGGTCATCGGCTGGTTCCAGGTGGCGGCGCTCATGCGGCTCATCCGCTCGGCGATGCTCGAGTCGCTCGACAGCGAGTACATCAAGCTCGCTCGGCTCAAGGGCGTCAGGGAGCGCATCGTCATCTGGAAGCACGCGCTGCGCAACGCGGCCATCGTGCCTCTGACGTATTTCGGGATCATGATCGCCTATCTCGTCGTCGGTTCCATCACGACCGAGGTCGTCTTCTCCTGGCCCGGGGTGGGCCTGCTCGTGGTGAACGCCGTGACCGCGAGGGACTTCCCGGTCGTCCAGGCGGTGACCATCGTGTTCGCCTTCGTGATCGTGCTGGCGAACCTGGTCGTCGACGTTCTCTACGGGGTGTTCGATCCTCGCATCCGCTTCGAGTAGCGGCAGGAGAGGTGTGCATGCGTGAGGCTCAGGCGAGTGCAGTCGGTGCAGGACCGACGAGGGCGCGACTCGCGTGGCGATGGCTGCGCGAGCTCCCGTTGCTGCCGATCGCCATCATCCTCGTGGTCCTCGTGATACCGGCGATCTTCGCCGAGTACCTGGCCCCGCACAACCCCTACTCTGGGAGCCTCCGTGCCCGCCTGCAACCGCCGGCGTTCCTGGGAGGCCCAAGCGAGTTCCTGTTGGGGACCGACCACCAGGGGCGGGACATTTTCAGCCGCATCATCTTCGGCTCGCGCATCTCCATCGCGGTGGCGGGGGCCGGCATCCTGATCGGCGGGTCGATCGGCACGACCTTGGGCTTGATCGCCGGCTACTTCCGCGGCGTGGCCGAGACGATAGTCACCCGGCTGGTCGACCTCACGCTCTCCATCCCGGCCATCCTGGTGGCGCTGGTGGTGGCGGCGGCGATCGGCGCACGCTTCACGACGGTGGTCGCCATCGTCGCGCTGGTCCTCTGGGCCGTCTACGCGCGGCAGGTACGCGCCGAGGCGCTCAAGTGGGCCCAGAGCGACTTCGTCGCCCGAGCTCGCGTGGCCGGCGCTTCGCACTTCCGCATCATCGTCCGCCACATCCTGCCGAACATCGCCAACACGCTCATCGTCCTCTCGACCTTGCAGGTGGGCTTCGTGATCGTGTTCGAGGGCTCGCTCAGCTTCCTGGGCGTGGGCATCCCACGCCCCAACCCCGCCTGGGGGTTGATGGTCGCGGACGGACGCATCCACGTGGTGTCAGCCTGGTGGATCGCCTTCTTCCCGGGCTTGGCCATCATGCTCACCGTCCTCTCCGTGAACATGCTCGGCGACTGGCTGCGCGACCGCCTCGACCCGAAGCTGACGCAGGTCTAGCATGCGTACCGCAGCTGCCGTTCAGGAACGCCCAGATGCAGGGGCCGGAGCCGAGGTGCTCCTCGAGGTCAAGGACCTGCGCACGTACCTCTTCACCAAGCGCGCGACGGTCAAAGCCGTCGACGGCGTCAGCTTCTACCTCCGCCGGGGCGAGACGCTCGGGATCGTCGGCGAGTCGGGCAGCGGCAAGAGCATCATGGCGCTCTCGCTCCTGCAGATGGAGCCCAAGCCGGCCGGCCGCATCGTGGGCGGTGAAGCGCTGTTCCGTGGCGACGACCTGCTCCGCAAGAGCCAGGGCGAGATGCGCACGATCCGCGGTCGCAGGATCTCCATGATCCTCCAGGACCCGCAGACCTCTCTCAACCCGGTCTTCACCATCGGCAACCAACTGAACGAAGCGTTCGTCACCGGCAAGCAGGGGCTCGCGCGAGGCGGCGTGCGGAAGGCCGTGGTCGACGTCTTGCGCAAGGTGAACATCGCCGATCCCGAGCGGCGGGTGACCGCTTTCCCGCACCAGCTGAGCGGCGGCATGAAGCAGCGCGTCGTCGGTGCGATCGCCATCTCCTGCTCCCCGGACATCGTCATCGCGGACGAGCCGACCACCTCGCTCGACCTCACCATCCAGGCCCAGTACCTGCGGCTCATCAAGCGACTCCAGGACACCACCGGGGTGGGTGTCATCTTCATCACGCACGACTTCGGGATCGTGGCCAAGATGTGCGACCGGGTGGCCGTCATGTACGCCGGCAAGATCGTCGAGCACGGACCGGTGCGCTCGATCTTCAACCACCCCTCGCACCCCTACACCCAGGCGCTGATCAACTCGGTGCCCAAGCTCGAGGAGCGGACCGAGCGGCTCTACTCCATCCCGGGGCAACCGCCCGCGCCGGGGCAGGAGCTGGTCGGTTGCCGGTTCGCGCCCCGTTGCGAGTTCGCCGACGAGCGCTGCCGCCAGGAGTACCCGCCGCAGTTCGAGGGCCTCAGCCGGCACAGCGAGCACACGGCCGATTGCTGGAGATTGGAGGACCCGACGTGGCGTCCCAGCCGACACTGAGGGTCGAGGGTCTGAAGCGCCACTTCCCCGTGACGATGTGGCGCCGCCTCAAGAGGGTCGCTGCCGTGGTGAAGGCCGTCGACGGCGTGAGCTTCGACGTGGGCGAGGGTGAGACGCTGGCGCTCGTGGGCGAGTCGGGCTGCGGCAAGACCACCACCGCCAAGCTCATCCTGGCGCTGGACACGCCGACCAGCGGCACCATCAGGCTCGGCGACACCGACGTGCAGAACCTGCATGGCGAGGCGTACCGGCACTATCGCGAGCAAGTGCAGGCGGTGTTCCAGGACCCGTGGTCGTCGCTCAACCCGCGCATGCGCGTCAAGGAGATCGTCTCGGAGCCGCTCGTTGTGAACCGCAGGCGCTCGCGCCGAGACATCCGGGCCCGCGTGGCCGAGGTCCTCGAGGCCGTCGGGTTGAACCCGGCGCACGCGGACCGCTTCCCGCACGAGTTCAGCGGCGGCCAGCGGCAGCGCATCGCGCTCGCCAGCGCGCTCTCGTCAGACCCCAAGCTGATCATCCTCGACGAGCCCGTCTCCTCGCTCGACGTCTCCATCCGCGCCCAGACGATGAACCTCTTCCGGGACCTGCAGGGGCAGTTCAACGTGAGCTACCTGCTCATCGTTCACGACCTTGCCGTAGCGCGCTACATGAGCGACGAGGTGGCCGTGATGTACCTCGGCAAGATCGTCGAGCACGCCCGGACCGAGGATCTCTTCAGCGAGCCGCTGCATCCCTACACGAAGGCCCTCTTCGCAGCGGCCCTGCCCGGGCATCCCGACGTCGAGCGTGAGGAGATCGTCCTGGAAGGCGAGGTCCCTTCGCCGATCGACCCGCCTTCAGGCTGTCCGTTCCATCCCCGCTGCCCCATGAAGATCGGTGAGATCTGCGAGACGACGGTCCCGGCGTTGCGTACGCACCAGGGCAGGCACGCCGTCTCGTGCCACCTCTACGATGACGAAGCGGCGGCCGCGACGGCTTCGGCCGAGGCTTGAGGGGGGTACGTCACACGCTCGACAACGACGCCTCGTCCGCGAGCAGCTTCGCGGCGGTGAACCTGTCGGTGACGAGCACGCCGACGAGTCCGCTCGCGAGCGCAGCGCGGATGGCGGCCACCTTGCGATCGCCGCCCGCGAGCGCCACGACACGAGGCACTCGGCGCAGCTCGTGCAAGGTGATGCCGATCACGCGTTCGTCGAGAGGCGCTACCACCGCTCGACCGTCGGCGTCGAGGAACCGCAGGCTGAGGTCGCCGACGGCCCCCCGCTCGCGCAGTCCGGCGAGCTCGCGCTCGGTGAAGACGTTGCCGCTCTTGGCGAGCATCTCGGAGGGCTCGACCGCGCCGATCCCGACCAGGGCAACCGTGATCTCGGCGAACACGTCCATGGACGCGCGCACGAACGGGTCACCGAGCAGGACGTCCCTGGCCGCTCTCGAGCCTGCTACGCCCGGCGCGGGCAAGAGCACCGGTTCGGCGCCGAGGAGCGTGGCGAGGCGAGTGGTGAGGTGCGTCGCATGCTCCTGGACCGCCGGGTTGCCCATGCCACCGAGCGTCTGCACCACCTTGCGCGCCGATGCGCGCTTCGCCAGGCTGTCGACCGTGCGCAGGATCGTCTGGCTCCAGGAGGAGACGCCGATGACCTCACCGGCGGCCAGGGTCGTCTCGAGGTGATGCGCCGCCGCTTCACCGATCGCTTGGAGCACCTGCGGCTCGCGATCCTCCTCGCAGTGCGCGACGACGACCTCGCCGAGCGCGAAGCGCTCGCGCAGCGCGTCCTCCAGTTCCAGGTAGGTTCGCTGGGGCGAGACCACACTGATCTGCACGATCCCCTCCGCCCGCGACTGCTTGATGAGGCGCGACACCGTTGCCTGTGAGATCGACGCCCGCTCGGCGATCTCGGACTGCTTGAGGCCGTCGAGGTAGTAGAGGCGCGCGACGCGTGCCATCAGGCGCAGCTCGTGCATTCGCGACATCGGGGTGCGTCCTCCTGGCGGTTGGTGTGGCGGTTGCTCGGGCGCGATCGCTGGGTGTCGGCTGGCGTCTGCCCGGCTCACGCCGGCGGGTGCAGCCTGGCCCGTGCCACGGCGGTGCGCCACGTCGCCCGCCGCCGCTCGCGGGCGCGCTCGTCCAGGCTCGGCTCGATCGGGTCGTCGTCATGCTGCAAGGCGGGGATGGCAGCGAGTCGCTCCCAGCGACCGAGCGCGAGGCCCGCCATGTAGGCGGCGCCCAATGCCGACGCTTCCGGCGCGTCGCTGGGTACGACGGGGACGCCGATGAGGTCCGCCTGAATGCCCATCAGCCAGCGGTTCGCGCTCGGCCCGCCGTCGGCGAGCAGCCGCTCGAGCGGCTGCGGCGCCTGGGCGTGCATGGCCTCGAACACGTCGGCCACCTGGAGCGCGATCGACTCCATCACGGCGCGGGCCATCTCGGCCCGCCCGGTACGAAAGGTGAGCCCGGAGAAGAGACCGAGCGCGTCGCTGTCCCAGTAGGGCGCCCCGAGTCCGATCAGCGCGGGGACGAAGTCGACGCCGCTGTCGGGCGCGCCGCGCTCGGCGAGCTCAGCCAGGGCACCCGGGTCGCCTCCCAACCCGAGCAGCTCGCTGGCCCAGGGCAGGGACGCTGCCGAGACGAGGATGTTCCCCTCGAGCGCGTACGTGATCGTTCCCCGCCTGGACCAGGCGACGGTGGTCGTGACGCCGCGCTCCGGCTGGGTGATGGTGTCGAGGGGCGTCATCAGCGACGAGCCGGTGCCGTAGGTGGCCTTCACCACGCCGGGTTGGTCGACGCCGTGACCGAAGAGGGCCGCGTGCGAGTCGCCGAGCATCGCCCGGATCGGCGTCCCGTCGGCGACGCCGGGGACGCCGTTGGTGTGCCCGAAGTCGGCGTCCGAGTCCAGGACGCGCGGGAGCGCTTCCATCGGCACACTGAAGAGCTCGCACAGGCCCTCGTCCCAGCGGCCTCTCGCCAGGTCGAAGAGCTGCGTGCGCGAGGCGTTGGAAGCGTCGCAGGCGTGCTGCGCACCGCCGGTTGCGTTCCACAGGAGCCAGGCGTCCACCGTCCCGACGCGGACGTCGTCGGCCCCTAGTTCCGGGCGCCGCTAGCGCAGGTCGCTCAGCAGCCAGGCGATCTTGGTGGCTGCGAACATCGGGTCGATCGGCAGCCCGGTGCGGGCTACCACCGCCGGCTCGTGCCCTGCGGCGCGGAGCTCGGCGCACGCCTTCGCGGTGCGGCGACACTGCCAGCTCACGCAGGGACCGAGCGGCTCACCCGTGCGGGCGTGCCAGGCGACCACGGACTCGCGCTGATTGCTGATGGCGAGGCCCAGGATCCGGGCACCGGACGACGCTTCCAGGCAGCCTTGGATCGCCGAGCGCACGCTGCTCCAGAGCTCCTCGGGGTCTTGCTCCACCCAGCCGGGAGCGGGGTGGCGCTTGCCCAAGGGCGCCGATCCGCGGGCGACGACGCGCCCCTCGGCGTTCACGAGGACGGCCTTGGAGTTGGTGGTGCCCTGGTCGATGGCGAGGAGGTGATCGCTCATGGTGCCACCTTCGTGCGCTTGCGGTGCACGAGCTCGCGAGCGCTGGCCGCGATGCCCTGTGCCGACATGCCGAAGCGGTCGAGGAGCCACGAGGCGGAGCCGGTCGGCGCGAAGATGCCGGGCACGCCGAGGATCGTCATGGGTACCGGCTCGTGGCTCACGACCACCTCGGCCACCGCGCTGCCGAGGCCACCGTGCACCTGGTGCTCCTCGAGCGTGACGATCGCGCCGGTGTCGCGCGCCGCCGCGACGATCGCATCCTCGTCCAGGGGTTTGACGGTCGCCATGTTGATCACGCGCGCCTGGATGCCCTCGCGCGCGAGCAGCTCCGCGGCATCGAGCGCGCGGTGCGTGAGCGTCCCGTTCGCGATGATGCTCACGTCTCGGCCCTCGTGGAGCCTGACCGCGCGACCGATCGCGAAGCGGTACCCGTCGGGCATGATGTCCGGTACGCCCATGCGGCTCAGTCGCAAGTAGACCGGGCCGCGGTGCGCGGCGGCGGCCCGCACCGCTTGGCGCGTCTCTTCGCGGTCCGCTGGCGCGATGACGGTGAGGTTCGGAATCACCCGCGTCCAGCCGAAGTCTTCGGTGGAGTGATGCGTTGCACCTAGCTCCCCGTACGCCATGCCCGAGCTGATGCCGCACAGCTTGACGTTGGTGTCGGAGTAGGCGACGTCGGTCTTGATCTGCTCGAGTGCCCGCGCGGTGAGGAAGCAGGCGGCCGCGCACACGAACGGGAGCAGCCCGCCGTTGGCCAAGCCGGCGGCCACGCCGACGAGGTTCTGTTCGGCGATGCCGACGTTCACCAGCCGCTCCGGCCACCGCTCCTTGAACCCCTCGAGCTTGCTGGAGCCGACCGAGTCGTTGCACACCGCCACCACGTCTGGGTTGGCCTCGGCGAGCTCGACCAGCGTCTCGGCGAAGGCGCCGCGGCAGTCGTGGAGGGCGCGTTGGGTGGCGGGGCTCACGACGGTCCCTCCGTCAGCTCGGCGCGGGCACGGACGTACTCCTCCTCGGTGGGCACGCGGTGGTGCCAGGCGACGCGGTCGCGCATGAAGGAGACGCCTTCGGCCTTGTTGGTGTGGGCCATCAGACAGGTGGGACGATCGCTCGTGGCGCGCGCGACGTCCAACCCGGCGTGGATCGAGTCGAAGTCGTGGCCGTCGATGTCGACGACGTGCCACCCGAAGGCACGCCACTTGTCGGCCAGCGGCGCGAGGTCGTTCGTCTCGGCCACGGGCGCGCCTTGCTGGAAGCGGTTGTGGTCGATCAGCAGGGTGAGGTTGTCGAGCCGGAACTGGGCCGCGGCCATGCCGGCCTCCCAGTTGCTGCCCTCCTGGAGCTCGCCGTCGCCGGTCAGGACGTACGTTCTCCAGTCCTCGCCGCGCAGCCTCGCGGCCTTGGCCATGCCGACGGCGACCGGTAGCCCGTGGCCGAGCGGGCCGGTGTTGGTCTCGACGCCCGGCACGGCCTTGCGGTCGGGGTGGCCGCTGAGTCGCGAGCCTGCGCGCATGAAGGTCGAGACCTCGTCGGGCTCGAGGAAGCCTGCTTCCGCCAGGGTGACGTAGAGCGCCCCTGCGGCGTGTCCCTTGCTGAGCACGAAGCGATCGCGACCGGGCGCCATGGGGTCGGTGGGATCGACCCGGAGCTCGCCGAAGTACAGGGCGACCAAGAGGTCGACGCACGACAGCTCGGAGCCGAGGTGGCCGGCGCCGGCCTCGTTGACCATGTCGAGATCGCGAAGGCGGATCCTTCGGGCGATGCGTTCGAGTTCCTCGGTAGCGCGACGTGAAGCATGCACTTGAGCCGCTCCTTCCTTCACGCGAGCGAGTCCGGCCTCGCAGTTGAATAGCGATTCGTACTTGGATGATAATGCGTCAAGGTAAGGGGTGTCAAGCGCGAGCGCGCGCGGGGCTCCTGGTGCGATCGCCTGTCGGGGCCTACCCCGCAGCGTTTGCAGCGCGCCGCTGGCACGACGGACGTGCGCGGAGCGCATCGTGTACCCTTGGAACGGCGTGAGCCATCCTTCGGGGCGGGGGGGAAGTCCCCACCGGCGGTGTTCGCCGGCACCCGCATGTGCGGCGTGATCCGGTGCAAGCCCGCGAAGCCGCGACCAGACGCACGACGGTGCGGCCCGACCCGGTGCGACTCCGGGGCCGACGGTCATAGTCCGGACGGAAGAAGGAGGGAGCCGACCGAGCCAACGGATCGGCGCAGCGATGGTGGCAACCTTGGAATCGGAACGCGGCCGCGTGGACCACACCGCGCTCGCGAGCGTCGACGCCTTGCTGGACGAGCTTCGTGCTGGACGTCCGGTCGTGCTCGTCGACGACGAGCGACGCGAGAACGAGGGCGACCTCGTCCTGCCGGCGGAACTCGCGACTCCCGAGTGGATCAACTTCATGGTCAAGGAGGCGCGAGGCCTCGTCTGCGTCGCGCTCACGCCGGAGCGAGGGCGCGTCTTGGACCTCGCTGCCATGGTCCAGCGCAACACCGACGCGCATGCGACGGCCTTCACCGTCAGCGTCGATCACGTCGACACCTCGACTGGGATCAGCGCCTTTGATCGTTCCCGCACGTCGATCGCGTTGGCAGATCCGGACGCGCGCCCGGACGACTTCCGCCGTCCAGGTCATGTGTTCCCCCTGGTCGCGCACCCCGACGGCGTCCTGGGCCGTCGCGGGCACACCGAGGCGGCGGTCGATCTGGCCAGCCTGGCGGGCTTTGCTCCGGTCGGCGTCATCTGCGAGATCATGCGCGACGACGGTCACATGGCGCGTCTCGACGACCTGCGGTCGTTCGCGGCACGCCATGGGCTGCGGGTGGGCACCGTCGAATCGTTGATCGAGCACCGTCTGGCGCTCGGCGGGCATGCCGCGCAGCGGCGGCGCGATGCATCGCGCCGGGTCGTATCGCGCCCGGTTGCAGGCGACGAACGCTGAAGCGCGTCGGTTTCGGCGCCGCGCACCTGGCCGGCGCGGCGTGCCCCGCTCCGTCCGCCCCGCTCCGTCCGCCCCGCACGGCCCGGGCCGCACGGCCCGCCATGGGCCGCCGTGCCCGCCCGGCCCGGGCCGCCGTGCCCGCCGCGGCGCTCGTCAACGCAGGAAGAAGCCCTCGCCGAGCCCGTCGTCCGGCTCGACCAGCCAGGTGGCGAAGCCGGTGATGGCGGCGCGGCCCGTCACCTCGGGGACCACCGCGTCGTACGGCCCCACGCGCGTGCGCTCGAGCGCCGTAGCGGTGAACACCGAGCCGACGATGGACTCGTTGCGCAGCGGCTCGCCGAGCCCAAGCCGCCCGCGCGCCACCAGCTGCGCCACGCGGCCGGACGTGCCGGTGCCGGTGGGGGAGCGGTCGACCTCGCGCTCGGCGAAGATGCAGACGTTGCGCTGGTGGTTCGCTGCGTCCGCCGGCGGGCCGGCCAGGATGGTGCCGTAGATGCCGCGCAGCTCGGGCTCGAGCGGGTGGACGACCCCCTTCGCCGCCATCACCGCGTGCTTGATCTCGTCGCCGGCTTGGATCAGCTCCCGCAGTTGCCCGGGCTCGACCCGCAGGCCGACGTCGGCCGCGTCGAGGTAGGCGTAGAAGGCGCCGCCGAAGGCGACGTCCACGGTGACCGGACCGAACGAGGGGGTGGTGACGGTC
>PXAU01000115.1 GCA_003567075.1 Trueperaceae bacterium | reverse complement strand
TCGAAGCGCGCCGTGGCGAAATCGAGGATCGACGACACCAGCATCACGCCGCTCAGGTAGAGCGCGTGCCGCTCCTGCAGGTACGCCGCCAGCGCGGCGGCGCGGGTGGTGCCGTACGACTCGCCGATCAGGTACACGGGCGAGCTCCAGCGAGCCTCGCGGGAGACCCACAGGCGGATGAGGTCGCCGACCGAGCGCACGTCCGGGTCGAGGCCGTGGAAATCGGCCGGCTTCTCGCCCTTCACGGCGCGGCTGTACCCCGTCGACACCGGGTCGATGAACACGAGATCGCTGTGCGCCAGCAGGGTGTGGTGGTTGTCCACCAGACGGTACGGCGGCGGGCTCGGGGCGGGGTCGGCCTCCAGTGGCACGCGGCGCGGGCCGAGCAGGCCCAGGTGCAGCCACACCGAGGAGGAGCCGGGGCCACCGTTGAACGAGAACGTGATCGGCCTCGCGCTTGGATCGCGGACGCCTTCTTGGGTGTAGGCCACGACGAACATCTCGGCGGCCGGCGTGGTGCCCTCCCAGCGGCCCTCCTGCGCACCTTTGCCGGTCCGCTCCTGTGCCAGCACCACCCGGCCGGCCCGCGAGGTGTATCGCACCGTGCGACCGGCGACGACGCGTTGGTGATAGCGCGTGACGAGGTCGTCGCTCGGGCTGACGGCGGCGGGGGCGGGCGCGTCGTTGGCGGGGCTGGTATCGCTCACGGTGGGCCTCCTCGGCAACGGGTCTCGCGCGTGAGCCTACCGTGCGACGAGGGTGGTACGGATGCGGCGGGGCTCGAGGGCGGGCGCACGATCCGCCCGGTCCACGGCGGCGTAGCATGCCCGCATGGCCGTTCGCGACATCCTGCTGCTGGGCGACCCACGGCTGCTGCGCCCCTGCCGGCCGGTGGCCGACCACGAGCTCGCTGACCTCGGACCGCTGGTGCGCGACCTGCACGACACCCTGATGGCGTTCCGGCGGCATTGGGGCGCAGGGAGGGCGATCGCCGCACCGCAGGTCGGCGACCTGCGCCAGGTGGTCTACCTCCATGTGGGGCAACCCCACGTGTTCGTGAACCCGCGCCTCGAAGACCGCTCCGAGGCGCTGGTGGAGGTCTGGGACGACTGCATGAGCTTCCCCGAGCTGTTGGTGAAGGTCCGGCGACACGCGCACGTCACCCTCGTCTACCGCGATCTGCAGGGCCAGACGCAGCGGTGGCCGCTGGCTGGCGACCTGTCCGAACTCCTCCAGCACGAGCTCGACCACCTGGGTGGTGTGCTGGCGGTGGCATGCGCGGTGGATGGCGCCAGCTTCGCGCTGCGGAGCCAGGCCCACCACACGAGCTACGACCGCAGCGGTCTCCCCCCGGCCGAGCCGCCCACCTGCGGCTGACCCCGGCCCTTGGCGGACAGCCTCGCCTGCGCCCACGCCCACGCCCAGCGCGGCCGCGTGCTGGCGTTCTCACCTGCGCTCCCCGCCGAGGCCCTGCACCCGAACGCGTGCGCGAGCGCCACCCGTCGGCTCGGAAGACCCCTCATCCGATGCCGCGCGCCCTCGATGGCGCCACGGCGATGTCGCCAGCGACGAGCTCGCAGGCGGCGCTGCCGTGCGCGGCGTCGAACCAAACGGCTCGCACATGCACCTGCGAGGGTGCTACGGCCGGTCCCGCGAGCGACACCGGCGTACCGGTGAGCGCGCGTCGGAGCAGGTCCGCGACGGCCTCGGCCGGTAGTCGGCCGCGCCAGGTCCAGCCCTGACCCTCGCGCGACACCTCGCCCGCGCATCGGGCCAGTCGTGCCGGTACGGTGCCACGTTCGTCCGCGGTGGGTGGTGTGTGGGGACCGTTGGCGTCGGGATCCGCTGCGTCGACCATGCGACCAGCATGGCGGCCGAGGGCGGCGCCTTGGCCGCGCCGTAGGCGCGAACCAAGACGGACACGGTAGCCTGCCCATGTGGCCATCGGCGACCTCAACGAGTCCGCCTTGCACGCCGAGCTGAAGCGCGCCCTGGCCCCGCCCGGAGCGCGCTTCGAGGTCCGTGTGGACGGCTACGTCGTGGACGCTGTGAGCGACGGCCTGCTGATCGAGGTCCAGACGCGCCACATCGGCAAGCTGCGCCCCAAGCTCGAGCGGCTGCTCCCGCTGCACGAGATGCGCGTCGTCGTGCCGGTCGCCAACCAGCGATGGATCGTACGGCGCGGCCCCGAGGGCGAGGTGCGGCGTCGCTCACCGAAGCGTGCCGACCTGCTCGATGCGCTGGCCGAACTCGTCGGCATCCCGCGCTTCCTCGATCACCCCAACCTCGAGATCGAGGTCGTGCTCGTGCACGACGAGGAGACGCGCGAGCGACGCGCGGGGGCGTCCTGGCGACGGCGAGGCTGGATGAGCGTCGAGCGGCGCCTGCTGGCCGTGACCGGCCGTGAACGCCTGCGCGGCGCTCGCGCTTGGTTGCGGGCCTTGCCACCATCCCTGCCCGAGCGCTTCACCACCCTCGACCTGGCCGCTGGTCGCACGACCCGACGCGGGGTGGCGCGTCGAGCGGCGTTCGTGCTGCGCGAGGCGGGCGTGATCGTGCCGGCGGGGCGTTCGGGGCGCTCGCCCAGCTACCAGATTGCGCCGCCGACCTGAGCCAGCCCACGCCGACCTGAGCCAGGGCGCTCGTTCTGATGTCCGGCTACCCCTACCCCTGGCAGCCAGCCCGATCAGGGACGCGGCGCTGCGCCCACCTCGGCCCGCGCCTCGTCCAGTTGCGCCACGAGCGCATCGGGCGCGTGCACCGGCACGCGGCAGCTCCCTGCGAAGCAGACGAACGCGGTCGGTCGCTCGGCGACGCGGCCCTCGAACCACGGGACGCGCGTCGCAAGCGCGGGGTCCTCCGGTACCAGCCCCACCAACGCGTGGTCTGGTGCGTCACGATCAGCGCAGGCAAGCAGCGCCTGGGTCGTCGCGTCGGCAGCGGGACCGGCCACGATCACCTCGACCGGCGCGGTCTCGAGCCGCTCGCGGACCCCAAGCAGCGAGGCGATCGCGGTGGGCGCACGCTCGGTCAGCGGCTCGATGCCGCGCAGCGCCGAGCGCGCCCGCGCCGCCCGCTGCCTGTCGTCGGTCCAGGCCGCTACCCAGGCGAGCAACTCGGCGGCGAGCCCGTACTCGGAGGGCATCGGCCCATCGAGGGTGGAGCGCGGACGGATCACCAGCGCCTCCCCGTCATGTGGCGTGGTGAAAAAGCCGCCCGACCCGTCTGCGAAGTCGCGTTCGACGACGTCGGCGAGCGTGAGGGCCCGCGCCAGGAAGCGCGCCATACCGGTAGCGCGGTGCAGCGCAAGGGCCGCCAGGCCGTACGCGGCGGCGTCTTCGAGCAACGCCGGAGCAGCCGCGGGAGCCGCCGCCGGCACCGCCGCGCCGGAGCTGCCCTCGGCGGCCTCGGCCGATGCCAGGTGGTGCAGCCTGCTGCCGTCCCAGGCGCGTTCCCAGACGGCGTCCGCGCAGGCGACCGCGGCTGAGCGCGCCTCGGCCGCCAAGGGACCGGGCAGCCACGGCGCGGCCTCCGCCAAGCCGCGCACCATCAGCGCGTTCCACGAGGTGATGACCTTGTCGTCCGTGGCCGGCGGTACGCGTTCGTGCCGGCTGGCGACGAGCGCAGCCCGCACGCGCTCCTCGCGTGCAACCGCGCGTACCGGATCAACCGCGTCGGGGCCGAGCGCCGAACGCACCGCCGGGTTCTCCAGGCCGCGGTACGCCAACACCGAGCGGCCTTCCAGCTGGCCCACCTCGTCGATGCCGAACAGGGCCGCGGCGAAGCGCCGCTCGTCGGGGTCGTCCAACGCGCGCTCGAGGTCGCGCGGGGTGAAGGTAGCGAAGCGTCCTTCCTCGCCCTCGCTGTCGGCGTCTTGCGACGCGGCGAAGGTCACCCCGTCGAGCCGCATGGTGTCGAGCGCCCAGCGGACCACACCCTCGGCCGCCAGCGACAGCCGCGCGTCGCCAAAGCGCGCACCGGCGCGCGCCAGCAGCGGCAGGAGCTGGGCGTTGTCGTAGAGCATCTTCTCGAAGTGGGGCACCGCCCAGCGCTCGTCCACCGCGTAGCGAGCGAAGCCACCGAGGAGTTGGTCGTGGATGCCGCCGTCGGTCATGCGCCTGAGCGTGTGGTGCAGCATGGTCGCCGCATCGGGCGCCGTGATGGTGCGGTGATCGGGCGCCGAAGCCGCAGCGCCCACCTCGTCGGGCGCCAGCGCAGGTGTGCCGGCTCCTTCGGGGCGTTCGAGCAACCAGCGCAGCGCGCTGTGGGGTGGGAACTTGGGTGCGCCGCCGAAGCCGCCGTGCTTCGCATCGTAGTGGCGCACCAGCACGGCCAGCGCAGTGGCGGACGCGGCACCGCCCGGAACCGGTCCTGCCAGACCGGCACTCATCTGGCCGAGCCGCTCGGTGATCTCGCCCGCCGAACGCACCACCTCGTCGCGGCGCTCGTGCCAGGCAGCACGTAGGGCATCGAGCAGACGCCGGAACGAGGGCATGCCGAAGCGGTCCTCGGGCGGGAAGTAGGTGCCGGCGAACCAGGGGCGTCCGTCCGGGGTCGTGACGACGGTCATCGGCCAACCACCACTTCCGGTGAGCGCCTGCGTCGCGCTCATGTACACGGCGTCGACGTCGGGCCGCTCCTCACGGTCGACCTTGACGTTGACGAAGTGGGCG
Source organism: Trueperaceae bacterium (assembly GCA_003567075.1). Lineage (GTDB taxonomy): Bacteria > Deinococcota > Deinococci > Deinococcales > Trueperaceae > CSSed10-48. The sequence continues at coordinate 13,624 of PXAU01000115.1, read as the reverse complement.
TTCATCACCTCGGCGATGGCGGGGTCGTCGAACGACTCGTGCGCCATCACGTGGCACCAGTGGCATGCGGCGTAGCCGATCGACACGAGCACGGGCACGTCGCGCTCGCGCGCCTCGGCGAAGGCCTCCGGGCCCCAGGGGCGCCACGCCACCGGCTGGTGCGCGTGCTGCCGCAGGTAGGGACTGCTGGCTCCGGTCAGCGCGTTTGCGGGATAGGACATGGTGGACGATACCCATGTGCGTACACTGCGTCATGGATCTGGCCGACCTTCGCACCGACTACGACGACGCACCGCTGCGCGAAGACGACCTGCTCGACGACCCGATGGCGCAGCTGCGCCGCTGGCTGGAGGAAGCGCACGCGGGCGGCGTGCCCGAACCGAACGCGATGTCGCTGACCACGATCGGTCCCGACGGGGCGCCCGGCACCCGCATGGTGCTGCTGCGCGGCCTGGAGCTCGACACGGCGGTGTTCTACACCAACCTCGAGAGCCGCAAGGCGCTCGACCTCGCCGCCGATCCGCGTTGCGCGTTGCTGTTCTGGTGGCCGCAGCTGCACCGCCAGGTGCGGCTCGAGGGCCGGGCGGTGCCGGTGCCGCGGGAGCAGGCGGCAGCCTACTTCGCCACGCGCTCGCGCACCAGCCAGCTCGGTGCCTGGGCCTCGCCGCAGAGCCGCGCGCTCGCCGACCGTACCGTCCTCGAGGTACGGCTCCGCGATGTCGAGGCCCGCTTCGAAGGGCAAGAGGTGCCGTTACCGCCGCACTGGGGCGGGTTCGCGGTCACGCCGCAGGTGTTCGAGTTCTGGCAGGGGCGTGCCTCACGCCTGCACGACCGCTTCCTCTACGAGCGCGAGGGACGAGGCTGGCGCCGGCTGCGCTTGGCGCCTTGAGCCCAACGAGCCTCGCGCCATGCGCCCAGCACCACGAGCCCGGTGCCCAGGAGGGCGCCCTGTGGGGCGCCCTGCGCTTACGGCGCTCGCGCCGTCAATCGGTGTCGGGATCGCCTTCGGTCGCTTCGTCCTCAGACTCGACATCAGGCGCGTCCTCAGACCCGTCCTCGGGCACCAGCTCGGTCTCGGGCAATGGCGGGATGCGCTCGGGGTAGGTGCGCACGTTGGCGATCTCGATGTAGCGCTCGAGGGCCATGTCCGCCCGCTCCGCGCGCAGCGACCGCTCGATCTGATCGCGGACTTCGTCGAAGGCCAGCTGGCGGGCGTCCTCGCGGCTGTCGACCACCAGCAGGTGGAAGCCGAACTGCGTCTCGATCGGGCCCGTGAGCTCGCCGAGGTCAGCGCTGAACGCGGCTTCGTCGAAGGGCTGAACCGTGGCGCCCTGCGGCAGGCAACCGAGGTCGCCACCGCGCTCGGCGGAGCCGGGATCGGTCGAGAACTCCATCGCCAGCTCGGCGAAGTCAGCGCCCTCGCCGAGCTGGTCGGCCAGGTCCTCGGCCGTCTCCAGCTCCGGCACGAGGATGTGCCGCACGCAGGCCTCGGCCGGTTCGAGGTAGCTTCCGCGCTCAGCCTGGTAGGCGACCCGCAGTTCGGCCTCACCGAGCTCGATCCCGTCGCGGATGGCGTCGAAGGCGAATTGCACCATCTCGGACTCGCTGATCAGCTCGCGCAGGTGGGCCTCGTCGCGGAAGCCGGCCTCGGCCAGCAGCAGTTCGAACACCTCGTCGTCGTCACCGACGTTTGCGCGCACCCCGGCGACGATCTCGTCCACGCGACCCTCGGGCAAGCTCAGGCCGCGGGTGCGGGCGTAATCGAGCAACACAAGCTCGGTCACGCGCTGCTCGAGGAAGCTGGGCAGGAACTCGTAGAGCTGCGCCAACACCTCCGGCGAGTAGGGCATGCCCTGGTTGGCGGCGACGCCGCGCACGGCGATCTCGAAGCGTTCGAGGACGAAGCTGGCGCGCTCGCGCGTCATCCCCAGCTCGATGAGCACGGGGTCGTCGCTCTGCGCCGCGGCGGCCGCGGGCAAGAGCAGGAGGAGGGCGGCCAGAGCGGCCAGGAAGCGTTGGGGTCGGCGTCGAGGGATGCTCATGCGGCAGGGTACCACCGCCGCCTGAGTGCCGGGGTTCAGATGCTCAAGCCGTGCTGGACTCTGCCTCGCGCCCCTCGGCCAACGCCCCGAGGCGTTCGTAGAGCGCGCGCTGTTCGGCGCTGGGACGCTCCGGGATCATCACCCGGACCTCGGCCAGGGCGTCACCTCGACCCCCGTCCTTGCGGGGCCAGCCGCGCTCGCGCAACCGCAGCTTGCGGCCGGTCTGGGTGGCTGGCGGCAGACGCATGTCGACGGGTCCGTCGAGCGTCGCCACGCGCACCTGGCCACCCAACACCGCCAGGTGGTCAGCCACGTCGACCCGCACGTGCAGGTCATCGCCCTCGAGCCGATAGCGCGGGTCGGGTCGATGTCGCACCACCAGGACCAGGTCGCCGCCGCCGGGCGCCTGGTCGCGCAACCGCAGGCGCGCACCATCGCGCACGCCCGCTGGCACCGTCACGTCGAGCGAGGTGCCACCAACCCGTACCGTCCGGATCCCGCCGTGGAAGGCCTCCTCCAGCGGCAGCTCCAGGTCGGCCTCGACCCGGCGCGGCGGCCGCGGCGCGGCGCGCGGCCCGGCCCGCGTCGTGAAGCGCACCGTGCGGCCGCCCGGGCCCTGCTGGCCACCGAAGGCGACGTCGCCGAAGTCGACGCCGCCGAAATGCGTGCGGGCGTCGCCGAACCCGGCGAAGCCGCCGCCGAAGAGTGTGCGGAAGAAGTCGCTGAAGCCCTCGGCTTCGCTGGCGTCGACGCCTTGATAGGAGCCCGTGAACGGTGGCGGACCGGAAGCGCTGCCGTACTGGTCGTAGAAGCGCCGCTTCTCGGGGTCGTTGAGGACGGTGTACGCTTCGTTGACCTCCTTGAAGCGCTCCTCAGCCCCCGGATCGTCGGGGTTGCGGTCGGGATGGTGCTTGGCGGCGAGGCGCCGGAAGGCGCTGCGGATGTCACGCTCGCTTGCGTCCTTCGACACCTCCAGGATCTGATAGTAGTCCTTGAAGCTCGCCACGCGTCACGCTCCCCGGCTCAGTCGGGCTCGACCACGACCACGCGGGCGGGACGGACCAGCCGTTCGCCGCGCACGAAGCCCGCTTCGAAGACCTCGGCGATGGCGCCGGGGTCGCGGTCGCCGCGCGCCGGCACCACCGCGATCGCCTCGTGGTGGTCGGGATCGAAGGCTTCACCCACGTCGCCGACGCGGTTGATGCCGAGGCTGGCGAGCGAGCGCTCGAGCGCGTCGCGAACGCTGCGAACGCCGGGCACGATGCCGCTCGGGTCGTCACCGGACTCGGCCGCCTGTAGCGCGCGGCCGAGGTCGTCGTACACGGCCAGCACCGGCAGCACCGCTGCGTCGAGGCCCGCCTCGCGGGCCCGCTCGAGCTCGTTCAGGTGCCGGCGGCGCGTGTTCTCGAGGTCGGCCCGCGCCCGCAGCAGCTTGTCGTGGCAGGCCTGGTACTCGCTCTCGAGCACGGCGAGCCGCTCGCTCGCGGCGCGCAGCTCACTGCGCAGGATGTCGACCTCGTCGAGCGCCCCGGACTCCTCGCGCGCCTCGGCCTGGGTCTGCTTCCCAGCGTCGGCGCCCCGGTCGTTGGTGTCGTCGTGGAAGCGGCGGTCGTCGTCCATGCGGCTCACGTTCCGGAGGGCTTGAAGTCGGCGTCGATCACGTCGTCGTCGTCAGGCGCGGTCTGGTCGGCCTGGGCCTCACCGGGCTCCGTGGTGGCGTCCGTGGCCTGGCTAGGGGCGGTCGCCTGCATGAAGGCCTGCAACGCCTGCGCGAGGCTCTGCCCCTTCGCCTCGAGCTCGTCCTTGGGGGCGTTGCCGTCGAGCGCGGTCTTGGCCTCGTCGAGGGCGTTCTGCAACGGCTGCTTCTGCTCGTCGCTGGCGTCCGTGGCCTCGTCGAGCGCCTTCTGGCCCTGCAGCCGCAACGAGTCGAGCTGGTTGCGGGCCTCGGCCCCCTCGCGCCGCACGCGGTCCTCTTCGGCGTGGCGGTCAGCGTCCTTGACCATCCGGTCGACCTCGTCCTCGCCCAGCGTGGTCGTGTTCTGGATCGTGATCGAGGCGTTCTTGCCGGTCGACTTCTCCTTCGCCGAGACGTTGAGCACGCCGTTGGCGTCGATGTCGTAGGTGATCTCGATTTGGGGCGCGCCGGCCGGCATGGGGGGCAGGCCCTCGAGCTTGAAGCGCCCGAGCGACTTGTTGTCGCCGGCCATGCTGCGCTCACCTTGCAGCACGTGGACCTCGACGCCCGTCTGGTTGTGATCAGCCGTGGTGAACGTCTCGGTCTTGCGCACCGGCACGGTGGTGTTGCGCTCGATCAGCTTGGTGAACACGCCGCCCTTGGTCTCGACGCCCAGCGACAGCGGCGTCACGTCCAGCAGGACGATGTCATCGACCTCGCCGGTGAGCACGCCCGCCTGGATGGCGGCGCCGATGGCGACCACCTCGTCCGGGTTGACGCTCTGGTTGGGTTCCTTGCCGAGCAACTCCTTGACCAGCTTCTTGACCGCCGGTACGCGGGTGCTGCCGCCCACCAGGATGACCTCGTCGATCTGCTCACGCGACAGCTTGGCGTCCTTGAGCGCCTGCTCGACCGGGCCGCGAACGCGCGCCAGCAGGCCCGCGATCAGCTCCTCGAACCTCGAGCGGGTGAGCTTCTTCTCGAGGTACAAGGGCGCGTTGGAGGCCGGATCCATGGCGATGAACGGGAGGCTGATCGTGGTCTCTGGCAGACCCGAGAGCTCGATCTTGGCCTTCTCCGCGGCCTCGATCAGGCGCTGCAGCGCCTGCTTGTCCTTGCGCAGGTCGACGTTGTACTCGGCCTTGAACTCGTCGGCCAACCAGTTCACCACCGCGTAGTCCATGTCGGACCCGCCCAGGTGCGTGTCGCCCGAGGTGCTGCGCACTTCGAACACGCCGTCGCCGACCTCCAGGATGGAGACGTCGAAGGTGCCGCCGCCCAAGTCGAAGACCAGCACCGTTTCACTGCCCTTCTTGTCGAGACCGTAGGCCAGCGCGGCGGCGGTCGGCTCGTTGACGATGCGCAGCACCTCGAGGCCGGCGATCTTGCCGGCGTTCTGGGTGGCTTCACGCTGGGAGTTGTTGAAGTACGCAGGGACGGTGATGACGGCCTTGGTGATCTTCTGGCCGAGCTGTTCACTGGCGTCGTTCACCAGCTTGCGCAGCACCATCGCGGAGATCGCCTCGGGCGTGTGCTTCTCGCCAGTCACCACGAAGCGCACGCCGCCGTCGTCGCCGCGCACCACCTCGTAGGGAGCCCGTTCGGCCTCCTCGCGGATCTCGTCCCAGGTGCGGCCGATGAAGCGCTTCGCCTCGGAGATGGTGCCCTTCGGGTTGAGCACCGCCTGCCGCTTGGCGACTTGCCCGACCAGCCGCTGGTCCTCCTTGAAGCCGACCACCGAAGGTGTCGTCCGGTTGCCTTCGGAGTTGACGAGCACGACGCCTTCGCCACCTTCCATGATGGCGATGCAGCTGTTGGTGGTTCCTAGGTCGATGCCGACGGCCTTGGCCATGGTGAAGCTCCTTCGTGGTCCCGCGTCGGGCGTGGCGGCCGGCGCACGGGTAGGATGAACGTAGCGAGCGCGCGCAAGCGACCTGATACGGTCGTGCGCACGTCCTGCACCAGCCGAGAGTCTAGCAGTACGAACACTCGTTGTCAACGGATGTGAGTCTGTTCATATCAAGTCTGGTGTGGGGTATCGATTCGGCAGCGGGCCACCATGCCACGGCACGCGATCCGGCGCGCCCGCGACACCGACGCGGTGCTGCAGCGCCGCAGGAAGCGAGGCGAGCATGCTGTACCTGGTCATCGCCAAGGACGGCCGCGACGAGGGGGCCCCGGCGCGTCGTCAGGCCGTGCGCGAGCGACACCTGGAAGGCGCCCGCACGCTGGCCGAGGCCGACGTCCTGCACGTCGGGGGCGCCATCCTCGACGACGCCGGCACCATGATCGGCTCGGCCATGGTGATCGAGGCGGCCGACGAGGCCGCGCTCCGCGCCCTGCTCGAGGCCGACGTCTACGCCCGCGAAGGCGTCTGGCAGAAGTACGAGGTGTACCCCTTCCGACGCGCGATCTAACCTCGACACCCGTTCGCGGGAGCGGCGGCGGCCGCTCCGTGACGGCAACGCACCGCTCGTCGCCGACGCTCACCGCGCCAGGTGGCGTGCCAGGAAGCTCTGCAACAGCGTCCAGGCCTCGGCCTGCACGGGGTCGCTGGCGATCCCGGCAGCGTCGCGCACGAAGGCGTGACCGACCCCCTCGAACACGCGGACCTCATGTTCGACGCCGGCGCTGGCGAGCGCCCACTCGAAGGCCAGGACCTCGCGCTGCGGGATCGAAGCGTCGTCGGCTCCGAACACGCCCAGCACCGGGCCGCCGAGCCGCGCCAGCGCCACGACGTCGTCCGTCACGTTGCCGTAGAAGACGCCGGTCACCCCGACCGAGGGGCGCTCGAGCGCATAGCGCAACGACATCCGTCCCCCGAAGCAGAAGCCGAGCACCGCCAGCCGCGTCGCGTCCACCCCAGCCTCGTCGGTGAACGCCGCCACGACCGCATCGAGATCGTCGCGCACGCGCTCGTCAGGCGTCCGCAGCGTCTGCCAGATGGCGCTCGGAAGCCAGCGCGTGCGCACCCCGCGCATCAGGTCGGGAGCCACCACCACGTACCCGTCACGCGCCAGCAACTCGGCTTTGCTGACGGTGGCCTCGTCGAGCCCCCAGAACTCGTGGATCATCACCACCAGCGGGAACGGGCCCTCAGCGACCGGCGGGCGGGCCAGGTACGCGAGCAGCGGGCCCTCGGGGCCGGCAAGCGCCACGTTGGCCAGCGCCTCGACGCTTCCCCGCATGCGCCAGCGATCGACCTGCACCGATACCACGAGCACCGCCGCCAGCACCACCAGGGCCAGCGCGACGCCGATCAGTACGCGAGACAACCTGCGCACGCCGTACCCTACACGGTGGCCGTGGCGCGCCGGCGCAACAGCAGCGACACCGCCACGCTCACCACCAGCAGCGCCGCTGCCCAGAGCAGCAGCCGCAGGTCGAGCTGGAGCGCGTCGAGCGCGAAGCGGCTACCCCGCAGCGACGCACCGGCCAGCACGCCCGCCAGGATGCCGGGGCTGCCACCCAACGCGGTCGCCGTCGTGAACGGCATGAGCGGCACGCGCAGCACGCCGGCGCTGGCGTTCACCAGGTCACCCGGCAGCATCATGAGTCGGGCGGCGAGGACGGCGGAGAACGGGTGGCGGGCGAGCGCTGAACGCCCCCCCTGCTTGGGCGGCCGCAACCTGCGTCCACGCACCCAGCGAGCGACACCGTACGGCACCAGCGAGGTCACCGTCACCGCCACCAGCGCCACCGCGACGCCGAGCGCCGGACCCAACAGGAACCCAGCCAACGCCGTCAACACCGTCGACGGCAGCAGCGTCACGGGCCGCAGCACGAACGCCACGAGCAGGAGACCGAGGGCGCCGCGCGGCGTCGAGGCCGTGGTGACCACCTCGGCCACCAAGCCGGCCAAGCCGTCGTCGTGCAGGCTCGCCAGCGACCACACCAGCGCCGCCAGGACCACCCAGGCCACCGCGGCGAAGGCGACGCGGCGCCCACCTCGGAGGCCAGGCTTCGGCACGCGGGTGCGACCGTCTGTCCGGCCGCCCCCACCACCGCCCCCGCCGCCACGACCGCCGCCACGACGGCCGCCACGACGGCCGCCACGACGGGGCTCCACCGCAACGGTAGGGTCCGCCACCCCGCCCGCCACGCGCCCCGGCTCGCGCGCTCCGTCGTGGCTGATCACGCCTCTAATCCTACGCCTTGCATGCCACACGCAACTGTACTGCGTAGGATGGGGCGTGGGCACCAGCAGCCTCACCTCGGATGCCGGGGGCGAGCCGTGACCTCGTACCCCACCCCGACCTCGGGTGGTCGCTACGCCGACGAGCGCTACGTTGGCCTGCGGCTATCGGGCACCATCCAGGATGCAAGCTTCCGCGACTGCGTGTTCGAGGACTGCGACCTGCGCGACCTGCGCTTGGTTGAGTGCGACCTCGTGGACACCGATCTGCTCGGCTGCGATCTCGGCATGCTCGACGTGCATGGCAGCCGCTTCGGCGGCGTGACGCTGGAGGGCTGCAACGTCATCGGCGTGGCCTGGTCACGAGCCGGCACCAGCCTCGCGCGACCGCTCGAGCTGGACGTCAAGGACAGCGTGCTCAACTTCTGCAGCTTCGAGGCGCTCGACCTGCGCAAGCGACGCTTCGAGGGCTGCACGATCCACGAGGCGCTCTTCGCCGACTGCGACCTGCGCGATGCCAGCTTCCGTCACAGCGATCTCGCCGGCAGCCTGTTCCGCGGCTGCGACCTACGCGGCGCCGACCTGCGCACCGCACGCCATTACGCCATCGTGACCCACGACAACCGGGTCGCGGGGCTGCGCGCCAGCCTGCCCGAGGCCGCGGGCCTGCTGGCCGGGTTGGGTATCGAACTCGACTGAGCTCACGCCGCCCGGCGCGGGTGCACCGCCTCGCCCTGGACCCACGTCTGTGCCACGGCGTCCTCGCGCGCGAGCGTCAGGCAGGCCGCCAGCACCGCCTCGGCGCTGTCGGCGTACCGCAACGTCGCAGCCAGCGTGCTCGCCGGCCGCGGTCGCAGCAGCACCAGATCGGCCGCCCGGCCGGGCCGCAGGTCGCCGACGTGCTCGCCCATGCCGATGGCGTCGGCGCCGGCGCGCGTGGCCAACCACAACACGTGCGGCGCCGCCAGCGGCTCGCCCGCCTCGGCCAGACCCTTCTGGGTGAGGTAGGCCTGCAACCCCTCGTGCAGCAGCGACAGCGAGGTGCCCGCACCGACGTCGGTGCCGAGCGCCACGGCCACACCGGCGCGCCGGTGCCGCCGCAACGGGAACGCCCCGGAGCCCAGGAAGGCGTTGCTGCTCGGGCAGTGCGCCACCGCCGCACCTGCGTCGGCGAGCCGCGCGAGTTCGTCGTCGCTCGGGTGGAGGTCGTGCGCGTACACCGCTCCGGGGCGCACCAAGCCATGGCGCTCGTACACCGCCAGGTAGTCGCCGTCGCGCGGGAAGGCCCGGCGCACATGAGCGATCTCGGCCGGACTCTCGTTGAGGTGGCTGGTGACGGTCAGCTCCGGCCGCTCGCGCGCGACGGCGCCGCACGCCGCCAGCAGCTCGTCCGAGCAGGCGGGGGCGAAGCGGGGTGTGAGCGCGTAGCGCAGGCGGCCACGGCCGTGCCAGCGCGTGGCCAGGCGGAGCGAGGCGGCGTAGGCCTCGTCCGGCGTCGTGCGCAGCGCCTTGGGCACGAGTCGGTCGGCCACCACCAGCCCCGTGGCGAGCCGCAGGCCGGCCTCGGCCGCGGCCTCGAACAGTGCTTCCGTCGCCGGCGCGAAGTGGGCGCCGAACACCAACGCCGTGGTGGTCCCGTTGGCCAGCAGCAAGCGCACGAAGGTGCTCGCCTCGCGCCGTGCCAGCTCGAGGTCGGCGAAGCGCGTCTCGTGCGGGAACGTGCGCTGGGCGAGCCAGGGCAGGAGCGGCAGCCCAAGGGCGCCGATCACGCCCACCTGGGGGTAGTGGACGTGGGCATCGACCAGGCCGGGCAGGAGGATCGCGTCGCGGGCGTCGACCAGCGGGAGCCGCGGCTGCCGCGCCAGCACCTCCGAGGCCTCACCGAGGTCGGTCACGCGTCCGGCCTCGTCGATCGCCACGGCACCGTCGGACCAGGCCTCCAACGCCTGCGGGCCGATCTCGAACGGATCGCGTGGCACGTGCAGCACGTGGGCCCGCAGCACGCGCGCGCGCCCCGGGCTCTCGGCGCTCGTGGCGAGGGCGCCTGGAAGCCCGTCGTTCATGCTTCGGGCCGGCTCACCGCTCCACCTCGAAGGGCACCACCTGGGCCGCGACCACGTCCACCAGGCCTCGGTCGGTGAGACGCAAGGCCGGGATCACGGCCAACCCCAGGAACGAGAGCGTCATCATCACGTCGCCGTCGTGCGCACCGAGCTCGCGCGCGGCTGCTGCCACCGCGTCCAGGTCGGCGCGCACCGCCGCGATCGGGGCAGACGACACCAGCCCGGCCACCGGCAGCGGCAGCTCGGCCAGCACACGGCCCCCGTCGACGACGACGAAGCCGCCGCCCAACTCGGCCAGGCGCTCGGCCGCGAGCCGCAGCGAGGCGTCGTCGACCCCGGCCAGCATCAGGTTGTGGTGGTCGTGACCGACGCTCGATCCGATCGCCCCCCGACGCAACCCCAAGCCCTGCACCAAACCCAGGCCGATACCGCCGGTCCGCCCATGCCGTTCCAGGCAGACGAGCGTGATCAGGTCGCGCTCCGGGTCGGCGACCACGGCGCCGCCCTGCACCAGCGGCCGCACGCGGCGCTCTTCGGTCACCACCTGCCCCGGCAGCGGCCGGATCGCACGCACCCGCGCGTCGGCGTCACGCGGTGCCGGCAGGCGGAACGACGTCTCGTCCAGCGACGGCAACCGCACCGTGGCCCGCACCGCCGCATCGTCGGCGCCCACGTCCGGGATGTCGACCAGCAGCCGGCCCGCCTCGGCCACCAGGCGCCCGTCCTTGTACACCTGCCGCGCACGGAAGGCGCTCAGGTCGTCGATCACCACCAGGTCGGCCTGGTAGCCCGGTGCGAGCGCACCGCGCCGAGGCAGCCGGTAGTGCAGGGCCGTGTTCCAACTCGCGCAGCGCACCGCGTAGACGGGGTCGGCGCCGGCAGCGAGCGCGCGCCGGACCAGCACGTCGACGCCTCCTTCGTCCAGCAGGTCGTTGGGAAAACGGTCGTCGGTGACGAACCCGATGCGCTCCGCATGGCGCGGTTCCACCAGCGGCATCAGCGCATCCAAGTCGCGCGTGACGCTGCCCTCGCGGATCATCAGGAACGCGCCGGCAGCGACCTTCTCGCGGCCCTCCTCCAAGGCGGTCGACTCGTGGTCGGAACCGATGCCGGCCGCAAGGTAGGCCTGCAGCTCGCGCCCACCGAGTCCGGGCGCGTGCCCCTCGATCGGCTTGCGCACCGCCTCGGCGACGGCGACCTTGGCGAGTTGCGCCACGTCGCCGGCGATCACGTCGGGGAACGACATGAGCTCGGCCACGGCGACCACCCAGGGGTCGGCTAGCAGGTCATCGATCTCACCCACCCCGAGCTCGGCGCCGGCGGTCTCGAGGCGGGTACTGGGCACGCACGACGGCACCGTGACCCACAGGTCGAGCGGCAAGTCGCGGCTGCCGGCCAGCAGCCAGCGCACGCCCGGAACGCCCGCGACGTTGGCGATCTCGTGCGGGTCGCACACCACGCCGGTCACGCCACGCGGCAGCACTGCCTCGGCGTAGCGGGCAGGCGTCACCAGTGACGACTCGACGTGCACGTGGCCGTCGACCAGACCCGGCGCCAGCCAGGCACCGTCGATGTCGACGACGCGCTCGGCTGCGGCATCGGCCACCGGGCCCACGCAGGCGATCAGGGACCCCGCGACGAGCACGTCGGCGCGCTCGATACGGCCGCTGAAGACGTTGAGCACGCGCCCGCCGCGCAACAGCAGGTCGCCGGGACGGCGACCTGCGGCGACGTCGACGACGTGGCGCAGGGCATCGAGGTTCGGATATGGCAGATGCGGCATGCTGGCCTCCGACGCCGTCAGCCTACGACGCGCTCCGGCTGAGGGTTCTGTAAGAGCCTGGCCGCTAGCGTCGGTCCATGGCCAGTCCCGGCTCGCCTCGCACCATCCTCGTGTGCGACGACAACCCAGCCCACGTGCGCTTGCTGGAACTGGTGCTCGGCGCGCACAACTACGACGTCGTCACGACCTGCGACGGCCACGAGGCGCTCACCTACCTCCAGTCGGCGACGCCGGACGCGATCATCCTGGACGTGCAGATGCCGTACATGTCGGGCTTCGACGTGGCCCGGCGGCTGCGCCGCCTCACCCGCCTGGAGCGCGTGCCTATCCTGTTCCTGACTTCGCTCGACGACGACGCCACCCAGCGCCAGGCCGCCGAAGTCGGCGCCCACGCCCTGATGTCCAAGCCGGTATCGGGAAGCGGTCTGCTCGGCCACCTCGCTCGCGTGTGAGCTGCGCGCTCCGCGAGCCCACTCGGCAGGGCCCCGGCAAGCGTCGCGCCGCTGACGTCTGCCGGCGCGATGCCGCGACTCAGCCCAGCGGCGTGTCGCGCGGCTCTACCGCAGCGTCACGAGCGTAGTACGGGTTCTCGCCGGCGTCGTGGTCAGTCGCGTCCAGCCCCCGCGCGATCTCGCTCACCTGCTCGGTGATCATGCGTTCGATGCCTTGCTTGAGGGTGATGTCCGCAGCGCCGCAGCCCTGGCAACCGCCGTGGAGGCTGATGATGGCGGCGTCGCCCTCGACGCGCTCGAGCGTGACGTTGCCACCGTGCCCGGCCACGCCCGGGTTGACCATGGTGTCGAGCACGTCTTGCACCCGCTGAGCGACCGGGTCGTCCCACGTAGGCGAGGGGAAGGCGACACGGAAGCCCGACTGCATGACACCCTCGACGAAGTCGACGGTGGCACCGGCGAGGTGGCGCTGCGTCAGCGGGTCGAGGTAGACCTCGAAGCCGCCCGCGTCGAAGACGGCGTCGGCCTCGTCGCGATCGCTGGGCTTCACCAGCCAGAGCTTGTGGTCGGCGCGCGTACCGGACACGCGCAGGGCGCTGACGCCCTGCGCGTGTTGCTTCTCGAGGTAGCTGCGGATGCGGTCCTTGGCGGTCTTGGTGAACTCCAGCATCGTGACGCCAGTCTAGGCGCCGAAGCCGAGCGGTTACAGCACCTGCATCACGTAGTCGTCGGTGGCGCGCTCCAACCCCTCGGGATGGGCCACGTAGACGCCACGCGTGCCTTGCAGGGCCCCCTCGTTTCGGAGCTCGCCGAGGATGCGGGTGATGGTGACGCGCGAGCTGCCGGTGAGGTCGGCCAGGTCTTCGTGGGTGAGCGCGAGGGGCAGCTTGATCATGCCTTCGTTCTCGTCCGAGGGCTGACCGAACTGACGCGCCAGGCGCAGGAAGGCACGGGTGACGCGGGCACCGACGGGCATCTCGGCCTCGTCGATCATCTCGCGGCTGCGCCGAAGCTGCCGCGCCATGGCACGCATGACGTACTCGCGCAGCTTGCGGTCGCTCATCGCCTGCTTCGGGTCGATGGGCGTGAGCGAGCTGTCGTGCACCGCGACGACCGTCTCGGGGTGCCGGCCGCCGTCGAGCGCGGCGAGGCCCAGGACGTCGCCAGGGCCGTAGAGATCGGCGATACGCTCGCGCCCCAGGCTCGTGGGGACCACGGCCTTCAGCACGCCGTATTCGACGACGTAGAGGCTGCTGGCATCGCGATCGGCCTCGTAGAGGACCTGGTCGGGCTCGAGCGTGCGCGTCGGCAGGGCCAAGCCGGCCGGCACGATGTCGGGTAGATTCGACCGGTCAGGGATGGTGAGGGTATCGAACGTGTGAAGCATCGTCCTACCTTTCGGTGCCTCGCGCCTTGATGCGGTGGCGCGAATCCCGGCCTCGCGCCGCGGCTCGTCGACCGGCCGTGTGGCCGG
>PXAU01000101.1 GCA_003567075.1 Trueperaceae bacterium | reverse complement strand
TGCGCGTGCTCGGCTCGATCCTGATCGTGGTGCTGCTCTCCAGCGCCCTGTTCGCCATCGTGAACTCGATCCGCGCCGCCATCACCGCACGCGAGGACGAGATCGAGGTGCAGCGGCTGGTGGGCGCCACCCGCGCCTTCATCCGCGCGCCGTTCCTGATCGAGGGCTTCCTGCTGGGGCTGTTCAGCGCCGTGATCACGCTTGGATTGGCCGTCCCCGGTTACCAGTTCGTGATCGCGCGCTTAGCTGAGGAACTGCCGTTCGTGCCCTTCGTGCGCGACCCGGCGCTGGTGGGGCAAGTCGCGTTGCTGCTGACCGCCCTGGCGCTGTTGGTCGGCCTGGTCGGCAGCGCCATCTCCGTCTCGCAGCACCTGCAGGAGCGCGACTGATGCGAAGCGCGCGACAGATCCACGGCGCGCGGCCGATCCATGGCGCGCGACTGATGCGAAGCGCGCGACGCCATGCCCCGCGCCTGCTGGCGACGCTGCTCGGCGCCGCGCTGCTGGCGTGGTGGCCGAGCCCACAGGCCACGGCGCAGGTCGACCGTAGCGAGCAGCTACGACTGCAAACCGCCATCGACGACGGCCAGCGCCTGCTCGAGGCGCGCCAGGCCGAGATCGAGGCGATCACCCGCGAGCTCGGTGTGCTCGACGCCAGCCTGCGCGAGCAGCTGGCCGAACGCGACCGCGTCGCCGAGCGCATTCGCGAGTTGCAGGCGCAGCAGGCCGCGCTCATGGACGACGTGCGCCGGCTCGAGGGCGAGCGCGACGAGGCGCTGGCGCGCATCGCCGTCCTCGAGGGCGACCTGGCGCTGATGGAGGAGCGCGTGCGCGGGCTGCTGGTGAACCTGCACCGCAGTCGCACGGGCGCCAGCGCAGGTGTGCTGGCGCGAGCGGAGTCGTTCCACGACCTGCGCGTCAAGCAGTTCTACGTGGGCCTGCTGGCGCAGCAGGACGTGGCCGTGGTGCGCGACCTCGACGCGTTGCTGCAGGCGCTGGAGGTCGAGCGCCGCGGGCTCGAAGCGCGCATCGCCGAACTGGGGCAGCGCCGTGACGAACTCGCGGCCACCGTGCTGGAGCTCGAGGGGACGCACGTGCAGCTGGCCACGCTGATCGCCGAGCTGGAGTCGACCCAGGCCGGGCGCCGTGCCCAACAGCGGGCCCTGCTGCAGGAGCAGCAGGCGCTCGAGGCGGAGCTGCAGCGCCTCGACCAGGCGCTGCTGCAGGAGATCGCACGGCTCGAGGCGGAGGAGCGGCGCTTGCGCCAGCAGGCGCAGGAGTTCGTCGACGATCGCGCTCGCGCCTCCGCGCTGACGGCTGAAGCCGACCAGGCACGCGCCCGCATCGACAACCTCACCGCTCCCACCCCTGCCCCAGCAGCCGGCTACGTCTCGCCGCTCGACGACGCGGTGGTCACCAGCCGCTTCGGCGACGGCAACAACAGCTTCGTGTCGCTACGCGCCAGCAGCGAGGGCGCAGCCGTACGCGCCGTGCGCGGCGGCGTGGTCATCTCGGTGGCGTCGGGCGGCGTCAACGTCGGCCACATGGTGGCCGTACGCCACGACGACACCGTCACCACCGTCTACACCAACCTGCAACCGCCGGTGGTGGAGGTGGGCGACCTCGTCGACGGCGGCCAGGTGGTGGGCTACCTTGGCGGCAGCACCTTCGTGCCGCCCGACGTCCTGCGCTTCTACGTGCGCAGCACCAACGCCGCGGGCATGGCGGTGTTCGTCGATCCGGCGCCCGTGCTGGGGTTGTAACCGATGCGCTGCACCCACTGCAGCACCGCCAATCCGGAGAGCATGCGCTACTGCGGCATGTGCGGCAGCCCCCTGCCCTCGGCGGGCGGTAGCGGCGAGCGCGAGCGGCGCCGCGCCAGCATCGTGTTCGTCGACCTGATGGGCTTCAGCACGCTCACGCACGGGCTCGATCCCGAGGACCTGCGCGACCTGGCCGACGAGGTGCTCACCGTGGTGGCGGGCGTGGTGGAGGACTACGACGGCCACGTCGATGCCTTCCGCGGCGACGGGCTCATCGCGGTGTTCGGGGCGCCCCACTCGCACCCCGACGATCCCTACCGCGCGGTCGTTGTGGCCGCCGCCGCCCTGCGCGCGATCGAGGCCTACGGCCGCAGCCGTGGGCTCGACCTGCACGGTCGCGCCGGCGTCACCACGGGGGTGGTGGTCGCCGGCAGCGTCGGCTCGGGTCGCGTCCGTGAGTACACGGTGATGGGCAGCGTGGTGAACCTCGCCAGCCGGCTGGAGGTGGCGGCGCGTCCGGGGCAGGTGCTGGTCGCGCGCGACACGTACGAGGCCACGCGCCACCGGCTCAGCTTCCGCCGCGTCGACGGCCTGCACCTCGCGGGCTTCCCCACCGTCACCAGCGCCTACGCCTTCGTCGCGGCGCGAGAACGCGACGCCGATCCCTACCGCCAACTGCCGTTCGTGGGTCGAGAAGCCGAGCTGGCCGCGCTCGGCGAGGCGTTGGCGCAGGTCCTCGAGACCGGGCACGGCGAGCAGCTCTGGCTCGTAGGGGAGGCCGGTTCGGGCAAACGGAGGTTGCTGCAGGAGTTCGCGCGCCGCACCGACGGCACCACCGTCCGCGCGGTGTTCCTGGGCACGCAGCGGGCCCACGACGGCGCTGACGGCGGTCCCGATTGGCACGGCTTGGCGGCCGACGTGCTCGCCGTTCGCGCCAGTGACGACGAGCGCAGCCGGCTGCTACGAGCCCAGGAGGCGTTGCGGCGCTACCTACCCGACGAGCCCCGTTGGCAACGCCTGGTGCTGGCCAGCCTGGGACTCGCGCCAAACACGACCTGGACGCGGCTGGAGCGCCGCACGGTGGACCGCACGATGCTCGCCTGGCGCGACCTTCTGGTCGCCTTCGCTCAGGCCGAGCCCGGTCGTGGGCTACTGGTGGTGTGCGACTCCGAGCGGTACGCACCGCGGCTCGACGAGTTCGCACGCCTGCTGTCGCTCGCCGCCGCGCCGATCCTGATGGTGCGGCCCAGCCGCCAGCGTGACCTCCCGGCCGGCGCCGCCCACGTCACCCTGCAACCGCTCTCGCCGGGCGAGGGCCTGCGGCTGCTCGAACAGGTCGTCGACCCGGTCTTCGGGGTGGCCATCCGCGCCCTGGTGGAGCAGGTGGGCGGCGTGCCGTCCTCGATCCTCGAGCTGGCGCGGGCGCTGACCATCACCCAGGACACGAACGTGTCGAGCTCGCTCGTGTCCCTGCTGCAGGCCCGCCTCGACGGCTTCGCGCCCACGGCTCGGCGGGTCTTGTGGGTGGCGGCGCTGACCGGTGAGCGTTGCTGGGAAGATCTCCTCGTCACGATCGTGCCCGACGCCCAGACGCATCTGCGGCCGTTGTGCGAGGCCGACGTGCTCATGCGGGAAGGCGAGAGCGAACTCGCCGGACACGTCGAGTACCGCTTCCGGGCCGAGTTGCTGCGCCGCGCGGTCCTCCAGATGATCCCCTTCGGCGAGCGCCCCGCATTGCATCTGCGCATCGCCACCTGGCTCGAGCAGCACGCGCCGCTGCCGTACTCCGAGACGATCGCGCACCACTTCGCTCGTGGCGGGGCCACGGACGCTGCGTACGCCCACTACCTGGCGGGCGCTGGCGAGGCGGTGGCAGAGAGCGACCGCGATCGGGCCGAACGCCTCTACGAGGCCCTGGAGCGGCTCGACGTCGCCGCCGAGCTGCACGCAGAAGGCGCGCTGGCGTTCGCCGAGGCAGCGCTGGCGTGGCGGGCCACGCAACGCGCCAGCGAGCAACTCGAGCGCGCCGCCCGGTTCATCGATCGCTGTGGCGACGAACCGGGCGCCTCCTTGCGAGCGGTCTTGGCACGATTGGAGCACGACCTGCGCCAACTGAACGAGTCGGTGTCGTCGAGCTGAGTCGTCGAACTGAGTCCCCGGTGCAGCGTCAGCACACCCCGGTGCAGCGTCAGCGCGTCTCGGTGCAGCGTCAGCGCGTCTCGGCGCCGCTGCCGAAGGTCGCGAACCAGTCCCGGAACGACGGCTCGATCTCCATCAAGGCCCGCGCCACGTCGCCCCGGTGGTGGTCGCGGGCGCGGGCCACCGGCGCGACGGCGGCGTGCAACGCCAGCACGAACGACCACGGCTCCCGCTGGCCGCCGGCCACGAGCTCCCAGGCGCGCCGCGTGAATACGCCCTGGAAGTACATCGACTGCGCCAGGCGCAAGCGACCGCGCGGGTACTCGAAGGCGCCCAGGTCACGACGACTGTCGTCGCCGCCGGCGGCCTGCACGGCGGCCCACGCCAGCATGCGCGCCGCCAGCGCCTCGCCGCCGGTGCTGCGTAAGGCCGCTAGGTAGATGACGGTGGCGAGCAGCTCGTCGAGCCACCCGACCCGGAGCCGCAGGCCGGCCAGGCTGGCCACGGCGTGCCCCCACTCGTGGCCGACGATCAGATCGAGCAGTTCACGCACGTCACCGGAGGGAGCCGGCGCCTCGAGCGCGGCTGGCGCGCG
>PXAU01000399.1 GCA_003567075.1 Trueperaceae bacterium | reverse complement strand
GTCACCGGCGTGACCGGCGCGCGCGACGAGGTGCCGGCCGAGGTGGCCGACCTGGTGTCGCGCGCCCGCGCGCACACCGACCTGCCGATCGCGGTGGGCTTCGGGGTGGCCTCGCCCGCCAGCGCCACGATGGTCGCGCGCGTCGCCGACGGGGTGGTGGTGGGCTCGGCCTTGATCCGCACCCTGGCCGAGGGCGGCGACGCGGGCGCGCAGGCAGCGGCGCTGGCGGCGGCCTGCAGGCGCTGACCGACGCCCGTAGGTAGCCGTCGATGCGCGACGGCGGCCTCAGCGACGCGGTAGGCGCGACGTCGGCGGCCTCAGCGACGCGCTCGCGAGCGCGTTCGGACGCTTCAGTCGATGGAGACGTCGACGACGGGACCGAGCGAGGCCAGCAGGTGGTCGGGCACGAGCAGGTCGGCCTGTACCTCGAGCGGCACCTCGCCCTCCACCACCCGCACCAGCACCGGCGCGTCCGCGCGCTCGGAGCGCAGCACCAGCAGCTGCCCGGGGGCGTAGAGCGCCGAGCGCGCCTCGAAGCCGCGCAGGTCCGAGACCGTCGCCAAGCGCGTGGCGCTGGGCGTACCGCTCACGACATCGACGCGCACGCGCGCGACGCCGGACGAGAGCATGCCGATGCGATCGGCGGCGGCGCGCGAGAGGTCGATGATGCGCCCGGGCTTGAAGGGCCCGCGGTCGTTGATGCGCACCTCGACGCTGGCGCCGGTCTGCAGGTTGGTGACGCGCACGCGGGTCCCGAACGGCAGGGTGCGATGCGCCGCGGTCAACTGCGAGGGATCGAACACCTCGCCGTTGCTGGTGGTGCGCCCGGCGAACCCCGGGCCGTACCACGAGGCGACGCCCTCTTGGGTGGCGAAGACGGCTTGGCTCGGGGCCGCCGCGGCCACCGCCACCGCGACGCTGGCCGTGGCGCTCGGCAGCAGCGGCGCGGCCGCGCGTGGCGCGCAGCCGGCCGCCATCAAGAGCGCGCCGGTCAGCAGCGCAGCGAGCGCAATGCTGACCGGAGCGGGGAGGGCCGGTGCGGAACGAGCAGGAGGTGGCGGGAACACCCCACCATCATGCCGCACGAAACGTGCGACGGCGATGAGAAACCTCCCGAGGAACACCGACAGGCGGCGTCCGCGGGACCGAGTTCAAGCCCAGGTACGGCGGGCAAGCTCCTTCTGGGCCAACACGAAGGCCTCGTAGTCACCGATGCCGGCGCTGCCGGCCGCGATGGCGCTCTCACAACGGGTGATGATGTCGCTCAGCTGCTCGTTGCTGAGCCTGCGGAGGGTGTCGCTCTGGCTGGTCGTGCTCTGCAACATGGTGGCCCGTCCCTTCGGCTCCTGCATCGTCTGGCGCGATGCTAGCGGGCGAGCTCTTACACGATTCTCACGGGCGTCTCAAGAGCAGCCCACGGCGGTAGCATGATCGACGATGATCGACACGCACTGCCACCTCGACCGCGTGAGCGACCTCGCCGCGGCGCTCGACAACGACCTCGCCGCCCTGGTCACGATCGGCACCGACCCCGAGCGCAGCCGTGCCGCGCTCGCCCTGGCGCAACGCGAAGCGCGCGTGTACGCCAGCGCCGGACTGCACCCGAGCGACGCCGAACGTGGCGACGACCCGCTCGTGCGCTCGGCCATCGCGGCGCTCGCGCGCGAACCCGAGGTGGTCGCGATCGGCGAAACGGGCTTCGACACCTACTGGCAACCCGACGCGCTGCCGGAACAGCGGCACGCCTTCGCCTGGCAAGCAGAGCTGGCGCGCTCGCTCGACCTGCCGCTGGTGCTCCACGTGCGCGACGGCGACGGGCGCGAGGACGCCTCCATGGCCGCCAGCGAGGCGCTGCGCGAGCACGGCTGGGGCCGCGGCATCCTGCACTGCTGCAACGGCCACGAAGCGCTCGTCGCCACCGGGCTCGAGCTCGGTTGGTTCGTGTCGTTCGCCGGCAACCTGACCTACCCGCGCGCGCAGGGGCTGCGGGAGGTGGCGCGAGTCGTCCCGGAGGAGCGGCTACTGGTCGAGACCGACGCGCCCTACCTGGCGCCGGTACCGCACCGTGGTAAGCGCAACCTGCCGGGCTACGTGCGCCACACCGCGCTGGTTCTGGCCGAGGTGCGCGGCGTCGAGCTCGCGCAGCTCGAGCCGATCCTCGACGCCAACGCGCGGCGCTGCTACCGACTGCCGTCGTCCTGACCAGAACCAGCGGCGTTGCCGCGGCGCTCGCCGCGCCGGCCCGCCCGCTCCACGCGCGGCTCGTGCTCGTCGTGCCGTAGCAGCTCCGCCAAGCGCGTGCGCGACGCCGCCCGGTGCGGTTCGGCCGGGATGAAGGCGGTCACGACGTCGACCCAGCGCTGCTTGCTGTACTCCAGCACCACGTGCAGCGGGATGCGCACGCTGGGGCTGACCGGCACCCAGCCGAGCACCAGCAGGCGCTCGTCCTGCAGGTAACGCGCCAACTCGCGACCGTGCAGAACGGTGGCGACGACGTCGAGTTCGGTGAAACCCTCGGCGGCCGCGTGCCGGCGGGCGTGCGGGCCCAGTCGGTACTGGCCGGCGCGCACCAGGGGCCGCAGGTCGTGCAGGGTGCGTCGGCGGGGCCGAGCCGCGCGCTGGCCGGGAAGGGAGCGTGGCGGCCGCATATGCCCAGGCTAGCAGAGGGTGCCGCCGGCGCCGCGACCCACGCCACCAACGCGCCGGCCTAGACTGGGAGGCATGGAGCACGAGGAGCACGTGCACTTCGTCGAGCTCGCCGGCGCCGACGCGCGGATCTCGCTGGAGGCGCAGGCCGCGCAGTGGCGCACCGAAGGCGTGCGCACCACGCTGCTGCGCAGCGACGACCAACCCGAGCTGTGGCTGCTGATCGGGACCGCCTCGTCGCCGCCGCCGGCGGCGACGGTCGACGGCGCCCGCAGCTGGCGCTTCCGCCGACCGTCGTTGGACGAGGCGTGACCGCCCAGCGCGACGACGTCGACGGCGGCCCCTCGGGCGCGGGGTCGGCGGCGGGCGGCGGCTTCCTGGACGAGGCCTACCACGTCGAGCGGCCCGGCGCGGACCTGTACGTGGAGCAGGTCGGCCCAGCGGGTGCCCCGGCGGTCTACTTCCTGCACGGCGGCCCCGGCTACCACGCGCACACCTTCCGCGAGTTGCTGGGCGACGAACTCGAGGCGTACCGCATGGTCTACGCCGACCAACGCGGCGGCGGGCGCTCCTACGCCGACCGGCCCTTCGACCTCGACGTGCTGGCCGACGACGTCGTGGCCGTGCTGCAGGCGCTGGCGCGCGAGAGCGCCGGCTTCGGCGACAGCGTCACCCTGCTGGCACACGGCTTCGGCGCGGCGGTGGCGGTGCGCGCCGGACGGCGGCACCCCAGTGTGGTGTCGCGGCTGGTGCTGGTGAACCCGTGGTTCTCGATGCCGATGCTGGCCCGCACGCTGCAGCGCAGCGCCGCGTCGCAGGTGGGCGAGGCCGACGCCGCGCTGCCACCCGAGGGGGCGCTGGCCGATCCGGAGGCGCTCGATCCGGACGAGCTGGTCGACACCGCCTTCGGCTGGGTGCCCGCCAAGCAGCTGTTCGACCAGCTGCAGTTCCCCAACCCGGCGGCCCGCATGCGCCTGGAGCACGCCGACGCCACCGTCCTGCTGGGCCCCAGCGAGACCGCCGAACTCGTGCGCCCATGGCACGTCGACGTGCTGGGCGACCTCGCGCAGCTGCACTGCGAACTGGTGGTGCTGGCCGGGACGGGCGACGGCACCGCCGTCCCCGACCAGGCCGAGGCGGGCCTCACGCGCGCGCCGCAGGCCCTGTCGGGGCTGCTCGAGACCGGTCACTACCCCTGGCTCGATGACCCGAGCGCCTTCCTGGCCCTGCTGCGCGAGGCGCTGCCGAGGCCCTGACGCTTCACGATCGATGGCGCCCAGCGGGCACGCGCGCTATGCTTGAAGGGTACGGCTATCGCAGCGCACGACGTCGCGTGAAGGGAGGCGAACCTGCTCGACGCGCCCGTCCTCCGTCGTCATGGACGACGCACGTGTTGACTCCATTCCATTCCCCCGAGGTGATCGTATGCGTCGACTTCTGGCATTCCTCATCGCCTGCGGCCTGACCACGGCCGCCGCGAGCGAGGTCGAGATCTTCCACTGGTGGGCGGGCGACGAGGGCCCGGCCCTCGAAGCCCTGATCGATGTCTTCGAAGCTCAGCACCCCGACGTGCAGGTCCTGAGCGAGGCGGTGGCCGGCGGCGCCGGCGTCGTGGCCAAGGCCGTCCTCAAGACCCGCATGCTGGGCGGCAACCCACCCGATACGTTCCAGGTGCATGCCGGCGAAGAGTTGATCGGCACCTGGGTGGTCGCCGGCCGAATGGAAGACCTGACTTTCCTGTTCGAGGAAGAGGGCTGGTTCGAGGTCTTCCCACCCGACCTGATCGATCTCATCAGCACGCCTGAGGGCATCTGGTCCGTGCCGGTCAACATCCACCGCTCGAACATCATGTGGTACGTGCCAGC